>VBPB01000259.1 GCA_005893365.1 Candidatus Eiseniibacteriota bacterium | reverse complement strand
CGGCCGCGCCGGGTGCGAGGTGGACGTCGTGGCCGCCGGTCGCGGCGCCATGGCGTTCGCGTCGCGCTACTGCCGCCGCCGGTTCGTCGAGCCCTCGATCCGCGAGGCCGACGCCTGGCGCGCGTTCCTGCTGGAGCGGCTGCGCGAGGGGCGCTACGACGCGATGCTGCTCGCCGGCCAGTCCTCGGCGGAGCGCATCGGCGAGCGCCGTGAGCTGTTCGACCCGCTGGTGCGCATGCTGCTGCCCGACGCCGACTCGTTCCGCCTGGCGCTCGACAAGGTCCAGACGCTGCGGCTGGCGGAGCGGCTGGGCGTGCCGGTGCCGCACACGCTCTTCCCCGCCGACGTCGCGGAGCTTGAGCGCGCGGCCCAAGGCCTGGCGTACCCGCAGGTGGTGAAAGGCGCCACCGGCTCGGGCTCGACGCGCGTGCGCTACGCCGCCTCGCCGGCCCAGTTGATCGAGCAGTTCGTCGAGGTGGCGCGCCTCGGCGCCGGCGACGCCTCGCCGCCCATGGTGCAGGAGCAGATCGTCGGGGAGGGCGTGGGGTACGCGGGGCTCTTCCGCCAAGGCCAGCCGCTGGCCGAGTTCATGTGGCGGCGGCTCCAGGAATACCCCGCGACCGGGGGCCCGAGTGCCGCGGCCGAGAGCATCGCCGACGACGGCCTGCGCTCCCTCGCGCGCACGACCTTCGAGGCATTGCGGTGGACCGGCCCGGCGATGATCGAGTTCAAGCGCGACCGCCGCGACGGCACGCTGCGGCTGATGGAGATCAATCCCCGCTTCTGGGGCTCGCTGGAGCTGGCCATCCGCTGCGGCGTCGACTTCCCGCGGCTCTATCTGGACGCCTGCCTCGACCGCCCCTTCGCGCCGGTCCTCAGCTACCGCGTCGGCCGCCGGCTCTCGTTCCTCAACTACAAGCTCCTGCGCGGGCTCGCGTCCCCCGCGGGCGGGTTCTCCCTGCTCTGGGACCTGGCGCGGCCGCTCCAGTTCGACATCGACTGGCGCGACCTCAAGCCCACGTTGCGCGAGGTGCGCGCCATCTGGTGGGACTACCGCAGCCTGCGCCAGCGTGGCGCCCCGGGCCCGCCGCGGCCGGCCGCGTCGGCGGGTGCCAAGTCATGACGCTCACCGTCGAGTGGCTGGAGGACCCGCAGCGCTGGAGCGAGCTGCGCGACCCCTGGGACCTCATGGCGGAGCGGAGCGCCTGGCCCACCATCTACGCCACCTGGGACTTCCTCGACTGCTGCCGCCTCCACTTCGCCCCGCGCCGCAGCCGGCTCGCGATCGCGGTGGTGCGCGAGGGCCGGCAGGCGGTCGGCTTCGCGCCGATGCTCATCACGCAGCGCCAGCGCTTCGGCCTCCCGATGCGGCAACTGGGCCTGCTCGCGTCGTGGGAGGCCGATCGCGCGCCGCTGGTGGTGACCGCCGGCCGCGAGAGCGAGTGCATCGAGGCGCTGCTCGCCGCGATCGCTGAGCGGGAGCGGGACTGGGACTATCTCCAGCTCAACGAGCTCGCCCCCGAGGCGCCGCTGGTCGCGGCCCTCCGCGGCTGGGCCACGGCGGCCCGTGGCTTCCGGCTGGTCGAGAGCCATCCCTCGCCGAGCCCGTTCATCAACCTCGAGACCGATGTCGATGGCTGGCTCGCCAGCCTCGGCGCCAGCACGCGCAAGAGCTTCCGCCGCTACCAGCGCCAGCTCGAGGCGCTGGGGCGCTGCGAGCTGGAGATGTGCGACGCGCCCGAGACCATCGGGCCCGCGCTCGAGCGCTATCTGGAGATCGAGGACCGGAGCTGGAAGCGCGGCGCCGGCCAGGGGGTGGCCAAGGATCAGCGCAACCGGGCGTTCTATCGCGACGCGCTGCCGCGGCTCGCCGCGCGGCGGCGCGGCGCCGTGGCGCTGCTGACCGTCGACGGCAAGCCCATCGCCGGGAACATCGAGCTCTGGCTGGGCCGTGTCGGCTACTGTCCCCAGACCACGTTCGACCCGGAGTTCGCCCGCTACTCGCCGGGCAACGTGCTGCAGGTGATGACCCTGCGCTGGCACCACGCGCGCGGCATCAAGGAGTACGGGCTCTTCGGCCGCTTCCTCGAGAACAAGCGGCGCTTCACCCAGGACTTCCGCGCGAACCTGAACCTGCGCGTGCTGCAGATGCGGAGCCCGAGACACTGGATCCTGTTCACCCCCGGGCTGCTGCGGCGCGAGCAGGCGAGACCAAAGCCCGTCGTGGCGCCGGCGTCCGGCGCCACGGAGGAGAACGGCGAGGCGTGACGCGTCGAATCGTCCGGCGCGCCCAAGTCGTTGCGATCGTCCCAGAACCCGCGCAGGCCCGATGGCACGACCGAGACCGTCGCGAGTTGATCGCCAAGAGGCGCCTCGGCGCCACGAGCTGCTGACCGAGCCGCTCGCGACCCGGGCCGCGTGGGGGGTGATCGCGGCGCTCGCCGTGGCCCTGCTCGCCATCGCCCTCGGACCGCATCGCATCGGCGCCTTCGACGTCGAGACCGACTTCTATGGCGGCTACGCGCCGGCGGCACTCCAGATCCAGCACGGCGGCTACGTCGCGGCGGATGGGAGACTCCCGGACGTGTTCGGCTTCGTCGGCCCGCTCTATCCCCTCCTGCTCGCCGGGGCGGGTGCCATGCTCCACGACCTGTTCGGCGCCGCCGAGCTGCTCTCGGTGGCCGCGTGCGTGGCGACGCTCGCGCTCTGGTTCCTGCTCCTGCGCCGGCGGGCCGGCGCGCGGCTCGCGCTGGTGGTCGTCCTGCTGCTGGCCACAAACCCGGTCCTCGCGCGCTACGGCTACTCGGTGACCACCGACGCCACGGCCCTGGCGCTCCAGTCCGCCGCGCTGTTCCTGCTCCTGGCGTGCACGGGGAGTGCGGCGGCACTGGGCGCCGGGCTCTGCGTCGGCCTGGCCGCGCTCACGCGCTACACCGGCGCCTATCTGGTGCCGGCGGGACTCATCGCCATCGCCGCGGGGATGACGCTCCATCCCAGGCGGAGGCGCGCGGCACTGCTCTTCGTGGCCGGGTTCCTCGCCCTCACGCTGCCGTGGCAGCTCTACGCCGCGCGCCACGGCGCCGAGGTCCAGTTCCACCAGCTGTTCGCGTTCGATGTCTACGGGAACGCCCGGGGCATCGAGTGGGACGACTTCCTCGCGACCGTCTGGCCGCGTTTCCGGCACGCGCCGCTGGCCGTCCTCACCGCGGACCCCGGCGCCGTCGTGGCCCGGCTGGGCTTCAACCTCGGCGATCACCTCCGCCGCGACGCCGCCCTGCTGCTGCGCTGGCCCGTCGCCGCGCTCGCCGCGTGCGGCCTCCTGGTCGTGGTCGTGGCGCGGCGCGACCGCGCGCTGCCCCGCGTCGCCCCGCTCGTCCTGCCCGACGTGTGGGCCTACCTGGCGCTCGTGCCCGCGCCCAGCAGCG
>VBPB01000258.1:3492-9246 GCA_005893365.1 Candidatus Eiseniibacteriota bacterium | reverse complement strand
GAAGCGCGTGTACGGCACGCCGTCGACCGCGACCTGTTCGGCGCGCGGCGGCTGCGGCGCCGGCAGGTCCTCGACCCAGAAGCCGGTGTACTGCGGCGCGTCGGCGAACTGGAGCCCCGACAGGTTGGCCTGCGTGTAGACGTAGTAGGTGAGCAGGATCGGCTCGCCCACGAACACGCTCGAGCGGCTGGCCATGGCCTCGACGAACAGCTTGGGCTCGGCCGCCGGCCGCCGGCGGCCGAGCAGGTCGGCGAACGGGTCGCGGGCGAAGGGGTCGTTGGACGGCGGCGGCTGGGCCGGCGCGACGCTGCCCGCCACCACGTCGATGGGGATGGCCGGGGCCACCTGCTCGCCCGCGCCGAACCGCACGCGCACCGGGCCGACCTCGGCGTGTCCGACCGCGATTGGCTGGAGCGCGTAGGTCCAGCTGCGCGACTGGGACGCCTGACCGTTGACCCACGACATCTGGGTGGAGACGCCGGGGCCTTCGACCGTGATGGTGAGCGTGACCTGGTCCTGGACGCCGACCTTCCGGGCGTCCACCTCGGAGCGGACGGCGTCGGCGGCGCCCACCGGCACGGCGAGGCCGGCGACCGCCAGCAACGCCGCCAGCAACGCGAAGCCCGCGACCCTTGATCGGCTCCGGCTCACCAGTCCTTCCCTCCCCGCCGCTGCGCCCGCTTGGCGAGCAGCGCCTTCTTCTGCTCGGCCTTCTCGTTCTGCTGCAGCGCGTCCAGGAGCTGCATGGCCCGCTCCTTGGGCATCCCGGTCTGCTCGCGGAAGCGCTCCTCCTCGCGCTGCTCGGCCGACTTGGGTTTCTCCTGCTGTTGTCCCTGCTGCTGCTGCTGCTGTTGTTGCTGCTGCTGGTCCTTGCCCTGGCCGTTCTTCTGCTGATCCTTCGGGTCCTGCTTCTGGTTCTGCCGCGGTTGCTGCTTCTTCTGCTGCTCCTGCTGCTCCTTGAGCGCGCGCAGCGCCAGCTCCAGGTTGCGCCGCGCGTCCAGATCGTCCGGGTCGAGGTCGAGCGCGTCGCGATAGCCCTGGATGGCGCCGCGGTAGTCCTGCTTCTGATAGAGCGCGTTGCCCAGGTTGTAGCGCGACGGCCCAGCGAGCGGCGAGCGGGCGTCCTCGCCGAGCGAGCGGAACAGCGTCGCCGCCTCATCGTACTTGCCGTTCTTGTAGAGACCGTCCGCCACGTTGAACCGGCCCTTGGCGTCGTCGGGCCGCGCGTGGGCGGCCCGCTCGAACTCGGACAGCGCCTGCGGGTGGTTGCCGCCCGCGTACTGCTTGCGCCCCTGTCCGGTGAGGCGCGTGGGGCGCAGCAGGAGCTCGTCCACCAGCCCCGATCCCCGCCGGCCCGACGCCGCTGCCGGCGCGCCCGCGGGGGCCGGGCCCATCGGCGCACCGGCCGGCGGCGGTGCGGCGGACGGCGTCTGGGCCCGCGCGCCGAGCGCCGCGCCGAGCAGAAGCACCAGCGCCAGGACGAGCGCCGCGGCGGCGCCCCCTGCGGCACCGGCGCCGGCGGGCGCACCGCGCCGGGCCCCGATCCTGGCGCCCGCGGGCTCGGCGGCCGCGGCCGCCTCGCGGCGGAAGCTGGGCAGCGGCAGCATCAGCGCCAGGCCCAGCGCCAGGAGTCCCGCCGCGAGCGGGATCTGGAAGCGCTCCTTGCGCCGGTAGGAGTACTCGCGCGCCAGGGACTGCTGCTCCATCCCCTCGATCGCCGAGGCCAGCGCCGCCAAGCTGGGGTCGGTGGGCGTGAGCCTGAAGGCGCGCCCGCCGGTGCCCCGGGCGATCTGCTCCAGGGTGGCCATGTTGAGGCGCGAGACCACCACTTCGCCGGTGGACGGGTCGTGCTTGAAGCCGGTCCGGCGTCCGTCTTGGTCGAACTCGGGCACGGGCTGGCCGGCCTCGGTGCCCACGCCGACGGTGTGGACCACGACGCCCGCCTGCTTCGCACGCCGCACCGCCTCGTCCACGTCGCCCTCCAGATCCTCGCCGTCCGAGACCAGCACCATCACCTTGTTGCGGTGGCCCGGGTCCACGAACAGGTCGAGCCCCTTGGCGAGGCCCGAGCCGAGCGAGGTGCCGGGTGAGGGGACCATGCCGGGCTCCATGGTGTCGAGGAAGAGCCCGAGCGCATCGGCGTCGAGTGTCAGCGGCGTCAGCGGGTAGGCCTCCCCTTCGAACGAGACCAGGCCGAAGCGGTCGCCCTCCAGCCGCGCGATGAGCGAGGCCAGCGCCTGCCGGGCCAGGAAGAACCGGTTGGGCGGCACGTCCTCGGTCGCCATCGAGCCCGAGGTGTCGAGCACCAGCACCACGTCCACGCCCTCGCGCTCGACCTTCTCGCGCACGATGCCCCATTGCGGGCGCGCCAGCGCCACGACGATCCCGGCGACGCCGAACAGCATGAGGCCGAGCCGCACGAACCGCCAGCGCTCGGCCGGACGCCGCACCACCCGCGCCCAGAGCGGCCGCGCCACGAGACGCGCCACGCGCTCGCGGTCGCGCAGCGTGAGCCACACCTCGAGGGCGGCGATGAGCGGCAGGGCCAGGAGCCCCAGCAGCCAGAGCGGCGAGCCGAAGATCATGCGCCCCTCATACCGGCGTCACCCGGAATCCCACCGCCCACAGCGCCCCGGCGGTCGCCAGCGTCCCGGCGGCGGTGAGCAGGACCGGCACGTACCACTCGCGGTAGCGGCGGTAGGCGGCCAGCTTGATCTCGGACTTCTCCAGCCGGTCGATGCGGTCGAAGATGTTGCGCAGCGACTGGGAGTCGGTGGCGCGGAAGAACTCGCCGCCGGTGCGGTCGGCGATGCGCTCGAGCAGGCCCTCGTCGATCTGCACCTCGGTCATCATGGTGCGCATGGACACGCGCCCGGTGAACGGGTCCTGCACCTGCATCGGCATCGGCACCTGGCCGCCGCGCCCGACCCCGATGGTGTAGACGCGCACCTCCATCGCCCTGGCCAGGTCGGTGGCGGTGGCGGGGTCGATCTCGCCCGCGTTGTTGGCGCCGTCGGTCACCAGCACGATCACCTTGCTCTTGGCCTGCGAGCGCCGGAGCCGCGTGAGCGAGGTGGCGAGCCCCGAGCCGATGGCGGTGCCGTCCGGCAGCATGTCGAGGTGCACGTCGTCGAGCTGCCGCAGCAGCACCGCGACGTCGGTGGTGGGCGGCGACTTGGTGAGGCTCTTGCCCGCGAACACCACCAGGCCGATCCGGTCGTTGACGCGGCGCCGCACGAACTCGGCCACCACCTGCTTGGCCACCGCGATCCGGTTGAGCGGTTGGAAATCCTCGGCCGCCATCGAGCCCGACACGTCGAGCGCCACGATGATGTCGATGCCGCGCGTGGTCTGCGACTCGCGCAGGCTGCCGTGCTGCGGACGGGCCAGGGCCAGTGCCGCGATCATGAGACCCAGTCCCGCCAGCACGATGGGCGCCTGGCGCAGCGCGACGCGCGGTCCCGCGGGCCGGCCCTTGAGCCGGGCGACCCCGGGGAAGATCACGGCGCGGCCCTGGCGCTCGCGCAGCCACGCGAGCGCCACGACCCAAGGCCCGAGCAGCGCGGCCCACAGCCAGATCGCCCCCCTCTCCATCACTCCCCCCTCATGCCGCGCGCCCCGGCGCCGGGCTCGCCGCCGGCTCGGCCGCGGGGGCCACCGGCCGCAGGCGCGCCTCGACCGTCTCCACCATCGCCCGGGTGGCCGACAGGTGCCGCTCGGCCGCCTCGGTGAGCCCCTGGCCGCGCGCGAACTTGATCTGGTCCGCGGCACCCGCCAGGTCGCGCAGCGTCGCCGTCAGGTCGGCCGCCACCGGCGTCGACTTGAGGTGGCTGAGCATCTCCGCGGTCGTCATCTCGACGATCGGGGCCTCGAGCCGGCGCTCGAGGTAGCGCTTCGCGATCAGCGTCAGCGTGATGTAGAACGGGCGGTACTCGCCGCGGCTCAACCGCCCCGAGGCCACGAGCGCGTCCAGCGCCCCGCGCGCTTCGGCGTCGGCCGGCGGTACCGGGACCGTCGCCGCCACCACCGGCACGCCGCGGCGGCGGCGGGCGATCAGCCACCACACGCCGCCTCCGACCAGCGTCAGCGCCGCGACCAGCGCGATCCAGAACGCGCGCCCGATCGCCAGCGCCACCGGCCCGCGCACGTCGGCGAGCTTCTGCTCGGCCTTGTCCTTGGGCAGCAGCGAGACCACGTGGAGCGGGATGGGCCGGGTCTCGACCTCGCCGGTGCTCCCGTCGGCCGACCGGTAGCGCACCGGGAACGCAGGCAGGCTCGTGTCGCCCAGGACGAACACCGCGGCCAGGTACCGGTGCGTGCCGGGCGGCAGCGGCGTCTTGTCCGCGGGGGCGGTGTGCAGCTCGAACGTCTCCTGCACCGCGTCCTCGGGGAAGGTGAAGCTGGTCCCGACCGGGCCGCTCGCGCGCACGTCGACCACGAACCGCTCGCCCACCGAGACCTCGGTCTTGGCGGCGGTGGCGACCACGGTCGGTGCGTTCGCGGCGGGCACGGGGGCTGCGACGGCGCCGGCGGCCGGTGCGCCGGGCCGCGCCGCGGGCGCGATCGCGGCCAACGCGGAGGCCGCGGCCAGCAGCAGCAGGATCGTGGCGAGCGTGGCTCTCATCGCCGTCGCTCTCGCGCTTTGAAGAACGCCGCCAGCGGCTTCTCGTAGGACTCGGCGGTCGAGAGCGCCAGCGCGTCCACGCGCGTGCGCTTGAACGTGGCGGGCGCGTCGGTCAACGCTCGCGCGGCCAGATGCGGCCGGATGTCGGCGCGGCTGGCGTCCACGACGATGCGCTCGCCGGTCTCGGGGTCGAGCAGGGCCACCAGCCCCACGTCCGGGAACTCGCGCTCGCGCGGGTCGGTCAAGTGGAGCGCGATCACGTCGTGCCGGCGGCGCAGCACGCCGATCCCCTTCTCGAACCCCTCGCCCTGGAAATCCGAGATCACGGCGACGATGCCGCGCCGCTTCATCACGCGTTGCGCGAAGCCGAGCCCCATCGCGATGTCGGTGCCGCGCCCGCGGGGCGTGATCGCCAGCAGGTCGCGGACGATGCGCAGCGCGTGGTCACGCCCGCGCCCCGGGGGCGCGTAGCCCTCGATGCGGTCCGAGAACAGCACCGCGCCCACGCGGTCGTGGTTGAACACCGCCGAGAACGCCAGCACCGCCGCCAGCTCGACCGCGTAGTCGCGCTTGAGGATGAAGTTGGAGCCGAACGACTGCGAGCCCGAGACGTCCACCGCCAGCAGCAGCGTGAGGTCGCGCTCCTCGACGAACTTCTTGATGTGGAGCGAGCCCATGCGCGCGGTCACGTTCCAGTCGATGGTGCGCACGTCGTCGCCGGGCTGGTACTCGCGCACCTCGGCGAACTCCATGCCGCGCCCCTTGAAGACCGCGTGGTAGGCGCCGCCGATCCCCGACTCGAGGATGGTGCGGGTGCGGATCTGGATGCGCCGGATCTTCGCGAAGGTCTCGCGGTCGAGGATGGCCTTGCGCCCCCCGGTTGGCGGTGCCGCCGGGGGCGTCGTCGTGCGCGGGGCGGGTCTCATGCGTCCGGTCCCGAGGCCTCCACCACTCAGGGCACCTCGACGTGCTCGAGGATCTGGTCCACCACGGTGTCGGTGGTGATGTTCTCGGCCTCGGCCTCGTAGGTGAGCAGGATGCGGTGGCGCAGCACGTCGCGGGCGATCTCCTTGACGTCCTCGGGGATGACGTAGCCGCGGCCGCGCAGGAAGGCGGTGGCACGCGTGGCC
>VBPB01000258.1:0-3483 GCA_005893365.1 Candidatus Eiseniibacteriota bacterium | reverse complement strand
GGCGCCAGGTCAACGAGGCCGATCTCCTTCGGCCGGCGGGTGGCGATCACCAGCGCCACGATGTAGTCGCGCAGGCGCTCGTCGATGTAGATGTCGCGCACGCGGTGGGTGAGGCGCTGCACCGCGTCCGATTTGAGCACTCGCGACACCGGCGGCAGTTCACCCGACATCATGCGGTCGAGCACCTGCCGCTCCTCGGCCGGCGTCGGGTAGTCCACCTTGGCCTTGAGGAGGAACCGGTCCACCTGGGCCTCGGGCAGCGGGTAGGTCCCCTCCTGCTCGATCGGGTTCTGGGTCGCGAACACCAGGAAGGGCGCCGGCAGCGGGTGACTGGTGTCGCCCAGCGTCACTTGCCGCTCCTGCATCGCCTCGAGCAGCGCCGACTGCACCTTGGCCGGGGCGCGGTTGATCTCGTCAGCCAGCAGCAGGTTGGTGAACACCGGCCCCTTGCGGGCCGCGAACTCGCCGGTCTTCTGCACGAAGATCATGGTGCCGATCAAGTCGGCGGGGAGCAGATCGGGCGTGAACTGGATACGCGAGAACTGGAGGTCCAGCACCTGGCCCAGCGTCTTGACCGCGAGCGTCTTGGCGAGCCCCGGCAGACCCTCGACCAGCAGGTGCCCGCGGCAGAGCAGCGCGATCATCATGCGCTCGAGCAGCGGCTTCTGCGGACGGCTTCGTTCAGCTTGGCGACGTCGACAGTCTGCTCACTCATCCTTCATCCTCCCGGTTCGTTCGCCCGAGCCGCTGGCGGGCGTGATGGCCCCGGCTCGCATGGGTCGCCGGTGTCGGAGTCGGGGCGCAGGCGCGCAGCGCCCCGGCCCCTGGAGCGCCGCACGGGGCGGACGTCGGGTCTGGACCGGGGCGTCAGCGTTGAGAAGTCCGAGAAACGCTAAGGTCAATCGCGGCAACAGGTCAAGGTCGGAGGCGCATTCTTGCCCGGGTCTTGACATCGCCTGCCCGGCGCGACGCCCGCGGCATGCCCCCGCGCACTTCTTGGACGAAGGACGCGCGCAGCAGGTTCGGTGCGCCCAGCGGAGGGTCCTGCTTGCCGGTCAGGGCGGGAACAGGAACCGCAGCGCGTTCGGGAAGCGGTGCTCCCAGGACGTCGCGGAGTGCTCGCCGCCCTCGGCGGTCACGGACATGAGGTCCAGCCCGAGTACGAACCCCTGGGAGAGCAGCTCGTCCTCTATTCCACCAAGGGAGTTGTCGTCAGGCCATCCGGTATCCTGATAGAACCGCACCACGAGGCGAGAAACCAGCAACTCTTCCGAATGTGCTGTCGTAGGCGTATGCAGCATAGACCGCGATCAGTCCGCCGAGTGACGATCCGGCGATGGCGGTGTTCTCCGGTTCGGGCCTCGTGCGAAAGCGCCGGTCGATTTCCGGCTTCAGCGTGTCGCGGATCGCCTTCAGATACAGATCGCCGCCACCGTTGGGCTGCCAGTAGTAAGCCGGCCACGGCGTGTAGTCATACGTTCTCTGCCCCGCGCTCTCGATGGCAACGACGATGATGGGCGCCATCTCGCCCCGTCGGATGAGATCCTCGCAGGTGCGATTGACGTGCATCCCGTAGGTCGCGTCGAATGCGATCTCGCCGTCGCTGAGGTACAAGACCGGGTAGCGGCGATCGCTCTGGGCATAGCCGGGCGGCAGGTAGACCCAGCATTGTCGCCCGCCGCGGAAGGCGGGATTCGAGACCGGCAATACGGTCCCGGGCAAGAACCGCCACGGGTCTCCCTTGGGGCCGGTGGGGCTCTGAGCGCAGCCAAGCGAGGACACACCGACAACGAAGACCAGGAGTCCTCGAAGCGCGCGAAGTGTGTCGTCGGTGCGCACCGCTTGCCTCATGGTGGGCGGCCGGTCCAGCGCGGGGCCGTGATAGCATGCAGAACCCCGCCACGGAGGCCCACACCCTCACCCGGAGGAGACCGCATGTCAAGAAGCGCCTACGTGGTTATGGCCATCGTGATGTTCTTCGCGTGCGGGACGGCCAGCGGCGCCTCTTGGAGCGTCGGCTCACACTTCGAGATCAGCACCATCCATAGCGAGCGACCGGGAAGTGGCAGCAGTACGGTCGTGGCGTGGCCGGCGAATGCGTTCACCTACCAACCGGCCTTTCGCATCGCGGTAGGCAATGCCTCCCACACCGGTGAAGTCCTCCTGGATTCGGGGTGCTTCTTCTTGGACGAAGCCGGATCGACGCTGAATCTGTTCGTCAGCACGCTCAGCTTTCAGCACACTTTCCTTGCGGGAGCCGCCACCGCTGCATTCGCGAACGCAGGGGCAGGGATCTTCCGAGAAGGAGGAGCCGCCCGCTCGTCCACGACCGCCACCTTCGGAGGCGGCATCGGCGTGCGGCGAATCGTCGGGGAGAAGAAAGGCGCTGTCCGAGCGGAGTTGCGAGTGGACCGGCTCCATTCGGACAATGTGGTGGGTCGCCCGGCCCTGAACGTGGTGGGCCTTCGCTTCGGATTCGACCTGTGGCTGTGAGGAAGAGGTCGGGGCTCGCCCGTCAGTGGATCCGGAGCACCCGCGTCGTCCGCGCCTCGCCCAGGGCCTCGAGCCGCAGCAGATAGACGCCGGCGGCGACCTGCCGGCCCTCTGCGTCGCGGCCGTCCCACTCCACCGCGTGCTCGCCGGCCGGGAACATCTGGTCGGCGAGTTCGCGCACCTGGCGCCCGCTGACGTCGTAGAGACGCACCGTGGCTCGCGCGTCTCGCGGCAGGGCGAAGATCAGCGTGGCGGGACCACTCGACGGGTTCGGCCGCGCCGCCTCGAGGCGCACGGTCGTGAGCGGCCCGGACCAGTCGTCGGGCTCGATGTCGGCGTCGACCGAGGACCCGCGCTCCTTGGCGCCCATGTCCGGTGCCGCCCCCAGGTAGTTGTCGTTGATGCCGGGGATGCGGATCGCGCCGTCGATGGCCGGGCTCAGCGCCTGCAGCATCAGGTTTCCGGTGGCGGCCGAGACGAACAGCGGATCGCCCGAGCGCCCCGCCAGCTCGAAGCCGGTGCCACTGCGCAGCGCCGAGAGCGACCCGTAGTTGATGTTCTTCCAGCGGAACAGCGTGGAGCCCGTGGCGTACACCAGGTCGCCATTGAAATCGTTCCCGGTCTGGGACTCCCCGGCATCGTCGTCGACCGCCCCGATGCCGTTGCCGACCAGGATGTTGTTCCGGAAGTGCATGTTCGAATAGGGCCCGCTCGGCCACACCGCCGGCTTGCCCGCCACGTTCGACATGATGGTGTTGTGGTAGAGCCAGCCCTGGCCGACGCCCGAGATCGACAGCTTGATGCCGCCGCGGCGGTAGTTGGTGACGGTGTTGTAGATCACGTACTCGGGGCCCTGGTAGATGGGCGCCATCGAGATGCCGCCGTAGTTGCCGTCGAAGACGTTGTTCCACAGCCGCAGGTTGATGCCCGAGACCGTGTCGGTCTCGATCGCGTCGTCCCCGCAACCGGTGACGGTGTTGTTATGGTAGT
>VBPB01000257.1 GCA_005893365.1 Candidatus Eiseniibacteriota bacterium | reverse complement strand
GGCGTCGCCGACGTTGGCGTCGAGCCCGTCGAACGTGCCGTTCACGGCATTGGCGCGGATCACGTTGCCGCGCCCGCCCCGGTTCGAGATGCCGGTGATCTCCTCATCGTGCGACTTGGTCGCGTCCCACGGCCACACCCCGACGCGGAAGTCCCGCACCGTGTTCCCCTCGACCAGGTTGTCGTAGCTCCCCAGCCGGATGAAGACGCCGCGGCCGCCGAAGGTGTGGAGGTAGTTGTTCGCGATCCAGGAGCCGTGCCCGCTCGCCAGCTGGATCGCCGAGGCTCCCGAGGCCGAGGTGGTCCCGAAGTGCCGCAGCTCGAGCCCGCTCACGTGCCAGTAGGACTGATCGATCAGCAGGCCGACGTTGTAGCGCGCGACGTGCATGGTGTGCCCGTTGGGCGACGAGCCGTCCTCGAGCTTCACGGAGAGCCGGCCGCCTTCGATGGCGAAACCCTGGGTCATGGCGTTGGCGTTGGTCTGGAGTGCCGCCAGGCTCAATTGCTTGTAGAGCCGCTGCAGGCTGTCGGCGCACACCACGCGGTTGGCGGTCGGGGTGTAGGCCACGCTGTAGATGCCGCCGCCGTCGCTGCGCCAGTCGGTCCGGTGGAGGTAGGCGGGATCGGAACCGTCGATGCGCACGCCCGGCGCGTCGGCGGTGAGGTGGATCGGGGCCGCGGCCGTCCCGGCGACCGGCGTGTCGAGCGTCTGGTAGTAGATGCCGGGCTTGAGGCGGATCTCGTCGCCCGGTTGCACCCGCCCCGCCGCCCCCTGGAGCGTGGCGAATGGCGCCGACTTGGTGCCGGCGTTGGCGTCGTTGCCGGTCGTCGCCACCCACCAGACCCGGCTGCTGGGCGTGGCGGGAAGTCCCTTCCGCGTGCGCTGGGCGCCCATCACGCTGCCCCCGCCGTCCGGGTCATCGATGACGGCGCGCACCTCGTAGGGCGAGTCGGGCTTGAGCCAGAACACGCTCCCGGCCCAGCGCGAGTTGGTGATGCGGGTCATCGCCACGCCCTGCTTCCAGGTGGCGGTCCCCTGGACGCGCCACTCCAGGTGGGCGGTGGCGTTGGCGTTGACGTCGCCCGTGTAGGCCAGACGGGCCCCGAGGGCGTAGAACGTGGGGTAGAGCTCCAGCGACACGGGCTTGGAGGAGTTCTGGGCCCACGCCGGCGTTCCGACCAGCACGAAGAGCAATGGCAGGCTACAAAGAGGCAAACGCATCGAGAGCGTAGACTAAACAGAACGCCCAGCGCGATGCGACCCCTTTGCGCCGGTTCGGGCACTCTTGCCGCGTTCTTGACAGAAATGTGCCCGTCGGACCGAATGGCCCGCGGTGGGCTACCGCAGATGAACGAGCTTCTGTGTGTGCGTCTGGCCCCCGACCACCAAGCGGCAGAAGAGGATGCCGGCGGGCGCCGGTCCGCCCCCTTCGGCCCGCCCATCCCACTCGACTTGATGGGGGCCGGCCTCCAGGGCCGGCCACTCCCACCTCGCGACGCGGCGTCCGTGGACATCACGGAGGACGAGCGACGCAGCGCTGGGTCGCGCCAGATCGAAGCGCAGCAGCGCGCCCCGGGATGACGGGTTCGGACTGGGCGGGGCCAGCGCGATGCCCGGCGAGAGCGCCGCCGGCGTGATTCCCGTGGTCAAGGCGGGGGTCGTGAATGAGCCGACGTCGGAGACGGCCACTTGACCGTACCCATCGACCGTCCACACGGCGAACGGGTACGTGGTGCTGGGCGTCAACTCGCCCAGGTCAAACCGGTGCGTCGTGGCCGGCCCGGGAAACGAGAGCTGGTTGTGCTCATCGCGGTACCAGATGTTCGATGAGCCCGGATTCGATGACCTCCATTCAATCGTCGCCGAGTCGGCGGCGGGGCATGACACCGTGGGCGAGGACAGCGTGAGCGGGGGCGGCGTGGAGAAGCTGCGGACCGGACTGAAGTCCGAGAACCCTCCTGATCCGAGCGGGTCGATCGCCCGAACCCGCCAGTAGTACAGCCCGTTGTGCAGGCGCCGGGCCGAATAGGCTGCGGGCTCCCCCGAGGCGTACTGCCAGGGTCCACCCGCCCCGGACCAACCTCCCGGCGATCCGCGCGACCGCGCCAGGCGCAGATTGCTCGAATCGAACGACGGCACCTGATCGATTTGGAGGTCGTAGACGAGGCTGTCCCCCTCCGGATCGGAGGCGGAGAACCGCAGCATGGCGGTGGTGGTGGGCAGGGACTGACCGTCTGCCGGTGAGATGGCCTCGGGCACCGACGGAGG
>VBPB01000256.1 GCA_005893365.1 Candidatus Eiseniibacteriota bacterium | reverse complement strand
CACCCGCCGGCCCGGGGGCAACGCGCGCAGCGCCTCCAGCTCCGGCTCGCCGCAGCAGGTCTCCGCCACGGCCAGCGGATCGGCCCCCACGCGGCGCGCGCTCTCGACGTCGGCGCCCACCGCCGCCTCGGCCACCGCACACAGCACGATCCCGTCCGCGCGCGAGAGGCTGAAGCGCAAGCCCCGCGCGGCCGCCGGCCCCACCACCCGCGGACGCCCGCCGCGGGCGCGGCGGAAGCGGATGCGGGCCGGATCGTCGCGGGTGAGATCCGCCAGCATCGTGCGCATGAGCAGGTGGGCGGCCAGGTAGTCGGCGCGGGCCCCGCCGGCCGGCAATCGGGCGCAGGTGGCGCGCTCGGCCACGGACAGGACGGGCACGGACGCCGCCGTGACGACCGGGTCGCGGAAGCATCCCGAGCGCCAGGCTCGAACCCGCAGCTCAGGCGGCCGGTTTCCCCACGTGGCCATTCCCCTCGCCTCCTGCGGCACCGCGCATGACGTCATCGGGTGCTCCCCTCGCCGGGGCGAGCCCGGCCGCACCCGCCGCGCGGGCCGGAATCCCGGTCCAGGCGGTGCGGGCCGGCAGCGACTCGCCTTTCATCAGCAGGGAGAGCGCGTCGAGCTGGGCGCCGTCCTCCATGGTGGAATCGTAGAGGACCACCGAGGCCGTCCCCAGGGTGCAGCCGTGACCGATGTGGAGCCGCGAGACCTTGAGGATCCGGTCCTCGAACAGGTGCGTCTGCAGGACACAGTCCTCGTTCACCGCCACCTCGTCACCGATCTCGACCAGGTCCCACTCGAGGAATCCGGTGGTGTGAAGGTAGGTGCGCCGGCCGATGCGCGCGCCCAGCAGCCGCTGGAACCACGGCAGCAGCGGCGTCCCCTGCAGCGGCTCCAGGGCGAGCGGCGAGACCAGGAACTCGTACAGGCCGTTGACCAGCTCGAGCCGCCACACGAACGGGCTCCAGAGCGGATGCTCGGAGGGCCGGTAGCGCCCCATGATGCCCCACTTGGCGATCACCATGGCCAGGGCCACGGCGGCGCAACCGGCGGCGTAGAGGACCGGCACCGCCAGCAGGGCGAGCGCCAAGCCGGCGTCTCGCCACACCTCGAGGGTCGCGCGGACCACCAGGGTCGTGACCAGGATGAATCCCGCCGGGGGCAGCGTGACGCGCAGGATCTCGATCGCGCCCCGCGCCAGCTTGCGACCGCGGCTGGGGCTGAACGTCTGCGACTCGGAGAACGGCGTGCTCGGCTGGCGGCGTGGCAGCAGAACGGGCGGCGAGCCGAGCCAGGTCGCGCCGGGACGCGCCGCGCCGAGCCCGCTCGGGGCGATCGACAGCACGCCGACCAGCGACCCCTCGCCCAGCACCGTCCCCTGCGGCACCACCCCGCCGTTGCCGACGAAGGCGCGCCGTCCGACCCGGGTCGGAGCCATCTGCATTAAGCCCCGTTCGACGCGGGGCGCACCCAGGGACACCTCATCGGCGATGGTGCTCTCGTCGCCGAGCTCGAGCAGGTCGGGGATCGCCGAGGTCACGGTCGAGAGCTCCACCGACCGCCCGACGCGGGCCCCGAGCGCGCGGTACCACGGCGCCAGGTACAAGGTGGCGTGCAGCGATCCCAGGACGTCGAGGCTCATCCTGAGCAAGCGGTCCACGATCCAGCTCCGCACGTAGAACGAGCCGTGCACCGCATGGGTCCCGGCGCGCACCCGGCCGACCAACGCCCACTTGAGGGCCGCGATGGCCGCGGTGAGGAGGAGGACGAACGACGCGCCCACCAGCGGGGTGGCGGCCAGATAGAGGAGGGGCTGGGCCAGGGGGTCGATGCGGGTGAGGAGCATGATGCCCGGCACGAACGCGGCGAGCGGCACCAGCGTCAAGGCCGACGCCAGGGCGGCGTAGAGCGCGGCGGTGCCAGCCGGGCTTGGGCGCGGGCGGGCCACCGGCGGGACATCGGGGGTCGTGAAGCCCACCGGCCGGGCCGGCGAACCGGCCCAGGTCTGGCCGCGCGGGATCCGTCCTCCGGGCCCGAGCAGCGAGAGGTCCTCGAGCCGCGCCCCATCCTCCATCCGCGAGCCTTCGCGCAGCACCGCGCTGGTTCCGACGAAGCACCCGCGGCCGACCTCGACCGGCCCCACCACGAGCTCGCCGCGCTCGACCGTTGCGCCGAGCAGCCAGGCCCCGTCGTCGATGCTCGAGCCGTCGCCGACCGAGATCAGGTCGAAGGCCGCCAGATGGGCGGTCCCCAGATGGACATCCCGACCGATGCGCGCCCCGAACATCCGGTAGACGAGCGGCAGCAGCGGCGTGCCGTGGAGCGGCTCGAGCGGGAGCGCCATGACCAGGTTGCGCGCCAGCCACCAACGCAGGTGATAGCTCCCCCACAAGGGATGGCGCCCCGGCTGGATGCGTCCCAACAGCGTCCACTTCGCGGCGGCCGCGACCAGGACCAGCAACGGCCCGGACGCGATCGCGCTCGCCGCCGCCCAGGCGACGGCCTCGAGCAGGGAGTGCCCGCCCGCGCGCAACAGGAAGTAGACGAGGTAGGGCGTGACCCACTGGAGGGCACGCGATCCGAACACCAGGTAGAGCCCGCCCGCTTGCAGCGCGCCCGCCCGGGCATGGCGCGCGCTCGCGCCCCCGCCGCCCGGCACGCCTTCCCCCGGGCGCCGCCCCTCGGGGCCAGACTGCTCCGCGGGCGGCCGCCGCGCGTCGTACCACCGCGCCAGCCGGGCGATGGTCGGGTGATCGTAGACGTCGATCACCGACGCCGTGGCGAACCGCGGGTCGCGCCGGAGCAGGGAGACCATCCGCGCGGCGAGCAGCGAGTGCCCCCCGAGGTCGAGGAAGAAGTGATCGTCCGCCGAGACGCATCGCGGCCGGAAGAGGTCCTCCCAGACGCTGGCGATGCCCCGCTCGGTCTCGGTCAGCGGGCGTGGCGGATCCGCCTGCGGCCTCGCCGGCCGCGGCGGCGGCAACGCCGCACGATCGAGCTTGCCGCTGGCGGCCCGCGGGAGCTCCTCCAGCGTCTCGATCGCCGCCGGCACCATGAACGCCGGCAGGCGGGCCGCGAGGCGCGTGCGCAGGCGACGCTCGTCCAGCGGGCCGGGGTCCCGGGGGACCACGTACGCGACCAGCCGGGGCATCCCGGGCGCGTCCTCGCGCAGGGCACATGCCGCGGCGCGAACCCCCTCCTCGGCCATCAGGGCGGACTCGATCTCGGCCAGCTCGATGCGGAACCCGCGCAGCTTGACCTGGGAATCGGCGCGTCCCAGGAACTCGATCTCGCCTTCGCCGTTCCACCGACCCAGATCGCCGGTGCGATACATGCGCGGCGTACGGCCGTTGGCCGGGGCGAACGGGTCGCGGACGAACCGCACGCCGGTCTCCTCCGGACGCCCGACGTACCCGCGCGACACGCCCGCGCCGCCGATGCAGATCTCGCCGATCGTCCCCCGCGGCACCGGATCCAACCGCTCGTCGAGCAGGTACAGTCGGTAGCCGGGCACGGCGCGCCCGATCGTGATCGGCCGGCCGGGCGCCAGATCCGCGTAGGTGGCGATGACCGTCGTCTCGGTCGGCCCATAGGTGTTGACGATGCGCCGGCCCGGGCGGGCCCAGCGTTCGACCAGTGGCTCGGGGCAGGCCTCGCCCCCGAGGATGAGCAGGCGCACGGTCGGCGCGTCGCCGGTCAGGGTCGAGAGCAGCGTCGGGACGCACGACAGCACGGTCACCCGCGCCCGGGCCAGGTGATCCGTGAGGTCCGGCCCCGCGCGGGACATCGCGGGGGTGGCGGCGATCAGCGTGGCACCGGCGTGGAAGGCGAGCCAGATCTCCTCCACCGACGCGTCGAAGGCGAGCGAGAATCCCTGATAGACGCGGTCCTCCGGGCGCACGCCGAAGAGGCGCGCTTCGGCCTCGACCAGGTGGACGGCGTTCCGGTGCTCGACCATCACCCCCTTGGGACGCCCGGTGGACCCCGAGGTGTAGATCACATAGCAGAGGTCATGCGGACGCGCCGGGACACCCGCCGGCTCCAGCCGGCCGGCGGACCCGGCGGCGATGGCCTCACGGTCCGCGTCGACGCGGATGATCCGCCCCGCGAATCTCGCGTGCCGGCGGGCCCGCACCGCGGTCGTGACCAGGGCCTCGGCGCCACTGTCCGCCAGGATGTCGTCGACCCGATCGTCGGGATACTCCGTATCGATGGGCACGTAGGCGGCGCCGGCCTTGACGACCGCGAGCAGCGCGAAGGCGGTTGGCCCGCTGCTCGAGCTCGAGGTAGGTGACCCGCTCGTCTCCCCAGGCGACCGCGACCGCGTCGGGTCGCCGGTCCGCCTGCGCCTCGAAGATCTCGTGCAGGAGCCGAGAGCACACCGGGCTCTCCCGCCCATCGCCGTCGGCGATGGACGAGGAACGGGCTGCGGCGTCGGAGAGCACGCCCCGCCGGGCAAGACGCGGGTCGATTCCGTCCCTCACGGCGTCCTCCCCGGGCGAGCGCCCTTCGATCAACGCGGGAGGCGGCCGGCCCGGGTTCCCAACCCAGGCGCTCCGGGTGAATGGCTGCGGGTGAGCCCGACGGTTCGCGAGTCGCCCGGCTCCTCAAGACTCGGCGACTCGGTCGGACCCCCCCACGTCGGCGCGGTCGCCGGTCTGGCGACGCGACCTTCACATGGCGTGGACGACGCGACATCGGGATTGCCAAGCAGAGGGCGTGCCATCGGATCCCCGGTATCCCCCGGTTGGCCGCCAATCGCTTGCGGGTACGGCGACCCCGCCATCCCTCCGGCTCTTTCCAGTATATGGGAACAAAATAGAACTTCCTACAAATTACCATAGAGCCGGCTGCGCCCGGGGACCGGACCCTTGACCAAGTTCTGGATCCGGGCGCCGGGCGTGAGGCCGTATCCGGGCTGCTGATGCGCCGGGTCGCACGCTTCCCCACGCGAGCCCGGCAGGCAGCCAGCCGAGGGGTAGGGACGGCGCCCGTGTGGCGGCGTCAGAGGCCTGACGCGGCG
>VBPB01000243.1 GCA_005893365.1 Candidatus Eiseniibacteriota bacterium | reverse complement strand
GTCGCGCCGAGCTCGGCAGTGTGGGACTTACCGCGACGATGTGCCCCGCATCGACTACCACGGTGACGGGCCGCGAGAACTCTCTCGCGCCGGAGGGATCTAGGATCGTCACGCCGGTGATCACGATCCGCCCCGGGGCGGACGCCGGCAGTCGCACCGCGGACACCGCGAGCACCGTAAGCGCCAGCCCCAGTGACACCGGAAAGCTGCTTCCGCTCACCTCGTCACCCTCCGGTGGCCGGATCCATCAAGGAGTAGACTCCGAAACCTTGCGGAACGTTGGAATCCCCGACTACGAAGTGTGCTTGGGAAACCGCGCCATGGGTCGGCGCCATCGAACGGCAGCGCCCATCCCGCGCCCTCAGAGATCCGCCACTTCCCGCCGCGCGCGTTCGAGCAAGTCCGTGACACCCAGATCCCGCGACCATCGCTCGAGGTGGGCCTCATCGAGCTGACCGCGGCCGGCCGCCAGGATCGACAGGACATCCTGCCACTGGCGTTCCGATACCTCGCCCCCGCGTCGGAACCACTCCAGCTTTCGGAGGATCGTGTCCTCGGGGCTCTTGAGCAGCACGCTGTGACCCTGCTCGTCGCCGACCGCCTGCCGGATGGAACGGCGGAGTTCCTCGGCGTCGAACGGCGTGGCGCCCTTGATGAAGAAGTCGATCTTGAACGATGTCTGCTCATGGATGGCGTTGAACGTGCTCCGGTGCGAGAGCGCCTCGGCCATCGCCGGGCGGCTGACATAGAAGTCCGTCTCCAGCGCGCGACCCAGCGCCTCGAGTTGCTCGGCGGAGGGGTCGATGACGACGTCGATGTCCGCCGAGGCGCGGTACATGCCGTGGGCTGAGCTGGCGACGGACCCTCCGACGTGGTACGGGATGCCCAATCGCTCGAGGACTTCGGCGATGTAGACCAGGAACTCGGTCGGCAGCGTCACGGGCCCGGTCGCGCGAGCCGAGCCCGCCGATGTTCGAGTACCCTGGCGGCTAGGTCCCGCCCGAGGACGAGTTCGAAGAACAGCACGTCGAGTTCCTCCTCCGCAAGCCCGGGATGGCGTCGTCTCAAGCCCTCTCGGGCCAGCGACCGCGCGAGCTGCGTGAGACCGTCCATGAGCGCCAGCCGCTGTGCGGGGGTGACGCGGCGCAGCACGGCGAACTGCGCACGGAGCGCGTCACGCGACGTGTCCCCTTCGAAGCCGTCTTCGCGAATGCGCTCCGTCGACGCCATGAAGCCAATCTACCCCAAGCCGTCGGTTATTTCCCGTTGCCTGCTGCCCGCCCCTCCCCCGCGGCGACGCGTGCCGAAGTGCGGCGTTTCACCCAGGCGTTGCGGTTTCCACGGCTGCGAACGGCATCGGCCGCCGTGCATCGAGCGATCACGACCGACCCCGCACTCGTGCCGGCCGCGGCCGCACGCGGGGCATCCACTGACGCACGAGGCCGATCGCGCTCGGCGCGATCTCGCGGCGAGTGGCCCCGAGTTTGCCTCGCCCCGGTGCCCCGCCCGCGCCACCTCGAACCCAAGGAGGCTTGCCGTGAAACCGGGCAAGATCGCAACGCTCGCCGTGCTCCTCGCGTCCCTCATCGCGGTGCTGGCCGGATGCGGTGGCCAGCCGCGCGACCTGGTCGGCACCACGCCGCCCATCGATCGGGCTCCGGCTCAGACCCTCGACGTCATGAACGCTGTCGATCTCTGCGGGCGCGTCACCTTCGCGCCATGCGAGAGCGAGCCCGGGAGCCTTCCCGACGTGAAGGTCACGGCCACCTGGAACGGTGGCCCGACCCTCAGCACCACGACCGACGGCAACGGCGGGTACTGCTTCCCCGGCATCCCCGCGACCGGCCTCGCCGTCACGGTCTGCGTCGATCCCGCGACGCTGCCGCCGGGAGCGGTGCTGACGTCCACGCCGTATCCGAATAGTTCGCCCTATTGCCAGACGGTGCCGTTGAACTACCCGAACAGCGTCTCGGACGCGAACTTCAACTACGAGGGTGGGTGCGAGCCGCCGCCGCCCCCGTGCTCGATCCCGGGCTCGATCGACTCGGGCTTCAACGGGACGGCCGTGGTCGGAACGAACTCGGGTCCCGCGTACATCTGGTTCAACAGCAACCTCAGCCTCAAGAACACCCCCGCCGGCCGGCACGTCATGCTGACAAACTCGCGCGTCATCATCAACGGCGTGCCCCACCCGGTTCCCGACGCCACGATCACCTTCGCGAACGTCGGCTGCGCGAGCACCACCTACGACGGGACGACGAATACCTGGAACACGACCGTGCCGGTCGCCGGCAGCGATGCGATCTTCCTCTCGGGCCTGGCGCTGCCCGTCACGAATCTGCCCGGCGGCGCCAAGGTCCGCTGGGAGGGCACCTTCGCCACCGACCAACCGGGGATCTGCATCTCCTGGAAGTGGGGGGCGGCGGCGTACAAGTCGTGGCCGCTCGCGGGCACCGATCCCGACTACAACGCGGCGAACAGCTCGAAGAACAGAGTGTCGAGTTCCTCTTCCGTAGCCTTTGGATGACGTCGCCTCAAGCCCTCCCGGGCCATCGATCGCACGAGTCGGGTAACGTCGTCCATGAGCGCCAATCGCCGCGCCGGGGTGACCCGGCGCAACGCCGCGAACTGCGCCCGGAGCGCCTCGCGCGAGGTATCACCTTCGAAGCTGTTTTCGCGAGTGCCGGTCCCGGGCGTCATGAGGTCAATCTACCCCAAGCGTGGCCTACTTACTTCCACGTCCCCGCGAACACGGTCCTCCCTCCCACCACCGTCCGCAGCACCTTCGCCTTGGGGATCGCCTCGGGCGGGCCGCCGATGACGTCGCGGTCCACGACGACGAAGTCGGCCTGCTTGCCCACCTCGAGCGTGCCGAGGTCGGCCTCGCGGAACGCGAGCCAGGCTCCGGTGGCGGTGAAGCTCGTCAGCGCCTCGGCCGGAGTCAGCCGCTGGTCGGGGAACCAGCCGCCGGCGGGGAGCTTGCCGTCGAGATCACGCCGCGTGATGGCGGCGTAGAGGCCCAGCATCGGGTTCGGGAACTCGACCGGGAAGTCGCTGCCGCTCGCGAGCGGCACGCCGGCGGCGAGGAAGTCGCGCCACCGGTAGCCCCACCTCACGCGCTCGGGCCCCAGGCGCGTCTCGGCCCAGGGACCGTCCGAGGTGGCGTGGGTCGGCTGCATCGAGGCGACCACGCCGAGCCGCGCGAAGCGCGCGATGTCGGCGGGGCGCACGATCTGCGCATGCTCGATGGCCCAGCGTGCCTCGGGATGCGGCTGCCCGCCGAAGGCCGCCTCGAACGCGTCGAGCGTCCCGTGGTTGGCCGAGTCGCCGATGGCGTGGACGCGCACCTGCAGTCCCTTCGCCAGCGCCTGCGTGCCGATCTCGCGCAGCCGGTCGAGCGGGAAGGTGGAGAGCCCGAGGTGCTGCGGGTCGTCGGCGTACGGCGCCCCCAGCAGCGCGCCGCGCGAGCCGAGCGCCCCGTCCGAGACCACCTTGATGGAGCGCAGCATGAAGTGATCGCCCACCTCGGGGCCGCGTGCCAGCACGGTGTCGAGCACCGAGCTGCGCGCGGCGGCCATGGCGTTGACGCGGATGGGGAAGGTCCCGCGCGCGAGCAGCGCGCGGTAGGCCGCCAGCTCCTCAGGACCGATGCCGGCGTCGTGCACCATGATGAGCCCGAGGCGCGCGCACTCGCGCATCGCGGCCAGCAGCCGCCGCTGGTACTCGGCCGGCGTGAGGGGCGGGATGACGGTCTCGACCAGCGCCCGCGCGCCGTCCACCAGCACCCCGGTGGGCTCGCCGCTCGCGTCGTGCAGGATCGCCCCGCCGGCCGGGTCCGGCGTCTCGCGCGTGATGTGGGCGAGCTCCATCGCCTTCGCGTTGACGAGGGCGGCGTGGCCGTCGATGCGGGTGAGGCGCACCGGGTGGTCCGGCACGGCGCGCGAGAGGGCGTGATGGTCGGGCATCGCGGTCGCGGGCCAGTCGTTCTGGTCCCAGCCGCGCCCGAGGATCCATTGCCCCTTCGCGGTGACGCGGGCGCGAGCCACGACGCGGTCGATCACCGCCTGGTAGGTGGGCGTCCCGACCACGTCCACGTCGCTCAACCGACTGCCGAGGTTGAGCATGTGCCCGTGCGAGTCGATGAGCCCGGGCAGCACGGTCTTGCCGCCCAGCGCCAGCACCCGGGTCTTGGGTCCGATCAGCGGGCGCACGTCCGCCTCCTCGCCCACCGCGACGATGCGCCCGCGCGTCACGGCGAGCGCGTGCGCGGTCGGGTGCGCGGGGGCCGCGGTGTAGATGCGGGCGTCGCGGACCACCAGGTCGGCGGGGCCCGAGCGGGTCGCGGCGCCGATCAGGGCCGCGAGCGACAGGATGGTCACCATGTGGATCCCTCCCGCGTGGGCGCGCCGCGGGCGCGCGGGTGCGTCTGCCGTGCCGAGGATACTCCCGGGACCTCCTTGACGCGCGGCCGGGGTCACGCGGCGGATCAGGCGGGCTCGAACTCCACCTGAGCTACGGGGCCACGGAAGTCCTTGATGCTGGTGAACATCGCACGAGGCGGAAAAGAGGCTCCTCTCACAATTCCGTAATGCCTCGGCCGGGCTCACGGTGCCGATCGCGTCCCACGCGCCGGCGGCGAGGGCGGCGAGGATGCGCTCGTCGAAGGCGAGTGTCTCTTGAACGTCGCGGCGCAGCCCCCAGGCGTGCTCGTTGTTCGAGAGCAGGCCGCCGGCCACGAAGGCGATGCGCTCCGGGCGCGCCGCGAGCAGCGCCCCGAGTGCTGCGCCCCAGCCGCGGCACTCGGCCGCGGAGCGGTCGGCGAGCGAGATCGGCACCACGGGCAGCCGAATGCCGCGACACAGGAAATGGAGCGGCACCGTCACGCCGCTGTCCACGCCGCGTTTGGCGGTCGCCACGCGCACGCCCGCCGCCACGCCCGCGGCGACCAGCGCGCGCGCCAGCTCGGGGTGGCCGGGGCAGTCGTAGCGCACCTCGACGCCGAAGCCGGCGTAGTCGGTGAGCGTGCGGTGGTGCGGGCTCGCGTCGACGAGGAACGGACCCTCGGGGAGCCAGCGGGCGCTGAGCGCCACCACGACCTCGGGAGCATCGGCGGCCAGTCGCGTCGCGGCCCCGGCCAGCGCCTCGAGCATCGGCGTGTGGTGGCCGCGGTGCTCATCGACCAGCAGCGTGGGCAGGGTCGGCGCCAGCAGGAGGCGGGAGGTCAGCATCGAGGCGGCCGCGCGCGCGCGGCCTAGTGGTGCCGGATCCGGATGTCGCCGCCGGTCACGCGCGCCGCGGCCCGCTCGTTGCCGGCGCCCACCGCCACGTCGCGCTCCTTCGCCGCCGCCAGCAGCTCGCCGGGCAGCGGGAACATCACGCGCTCCTCGAGCAGCCGGAACTCCTCGACGCGGAAGTCGCCCAACTCCCCGACGCGCCGCACGCAGGCCTGGACCACGTCCTCGGGTGTCGAGGCGCCGGCGGTGATGCCCACATCGCCCACGAGCCAGGCGGCGTCGATGTCCTCGGCCGCCTCGATGAGATAGGCGGTGCCGCCGAGTGCCTGCGCCACCTCGACCAGGCGGTTGGCGTTGCTGCTGGTGGGGGCCCCCACGACCAGCACGACCTGGCACCGGCGCGCCAGCTCCTTCACCGCGTCCTGGCGGTTCTGGGTCGCGTAGCAGATGTCGGCCTTGGCGGGCTCGCGCACCGACGGATAGCGGCGCTTGAGGGCCGCGACCATGGCCTGCACGTCGTCGACCGAGAGGGTGGTCTGGGTGATGTAGGCCACCCGCGTGGGGTCCTTGAGGTCGAGCGCTTCGACCTCGGCCACCGACTGCACCAGGACGATGGCGTCGGGGGCCTCGCCCAGCGTCCCCTCGACCTCCACGTGGCCGCGGTGGCCGATGAGGACGATGGTGTAGCCCTGCTGGGCGTAGCGGAGCGCTTCGAGGTGGACCTTGGTCACCAGCGGGCAGGTGGCGTCGAGCGCCTTGAGCCCGCGTTCCTGCGCCTCGCGACGCACCACCGGCGAGACCCCGTGCGCCGAGAAGATGACCACCGCGCCGGCGGGCACCTGCGACAGCTCGTCCACGAAGATCGCCCCGCGGGCGCGCAGCTCCTCCACCACGTGGCGGTTGTGCACGATCTCGTGCCGCACGTAGACGGGCACGCCGTACACCTGGAGCGCCATGTCGACGATGTCGATGGCGCGGTCGACCCCGGCGCAGAAGCCGCGCGGGGCGGCGAGGAACAGCGTGCGCTGGGGTGGGTTCATCGGCTCCTTCCTGGGGGCCTGCGCGGGCGACGCCAGCCGACACTAGCGAATGGCGCCCCCGGGACGCAATTCGGGTTACTTCCGCCGGCCCGACGCCGCGACGCTATCGGCGTCGAAGATGGCGCGCAGGGAGTCGGGGGCCGCAGCCCGCATGGCGGCGATGGTCTTGCGCACCTTCTCCCGCTCCGGAGGGTTCCCGTGGTACAGGGCCTCGGCGCGGCGCAGCTCGACCAGGGCCCCGGGCGTGTCGCCGCGCCCGCGCAGCACCAGCGCGAGGATGACGTGCGGCTGGCCCGAGTCCACGCGCTGGCGCGTCCCGTCGCGCGCCAGCGCCAGCGCCTCGTCGGAGCGACCCAGCTCCTCCAGGAGCTGCACCGCCTCGAGCCGCGTGCCGTGATGGTCCGGGTGGCGCGTGAGCCAGCGCCGGTACGCGTCCACGGCCTCGTCGTCGCGGTTGAGCTCGCGCAGCACCTGGGTCTGCGCCTTTAGCGCCAGCGCGAAGCTCGAGTCAGAGGCCTCGGCGCGGCGGTAGCAGGCGAGCGCGCTGTCGCGCCGCCCGGCGCGCCGCTCCAGATTGCCGAGGTTGAGCCAGGTGGGCGCATCCGTGGGCGCCAGCGCCAACGCCAGCCGGTACTGCACGCGCGCCTCGGCGTCGCGACCCAGTGCCCCGAGGGCGGCACCCAGGTCGCGGCGCTCCTCGACCGTGGCCGGAGGCAAGCGCAGCGCGCGCCGCAGCGCCGCCTCGGCCTCACGGGGCCGCTTGGCCGCCAGGTACGCGAAGCCGAGCGCGCGCCAGTTCTCGCCCTCCCTGGGGCTGTGCCGCGCCAGCCGCTCCAGGCTCCGGATCGCCCGCTCGCTGTCGCCCATCCGGGCCAGACACAGGCCGAGCTGGCGGACCGCGTCTTCGTTCTTGGGATGGTGCTCGACCTCGGCGGCCAGGTGCTTCGCCGCTTCGCCCAGCTGGTCGCGGGTGAGGAAAAGCATCGCGATGCGGTAGTGGGCGTCGGGGAGGGTCGGGTCGAACTTGACCGCGTTGAGGTAGGACACGATCGCCGCCCCCGGCGCGCCTTGGGCCTCGAGCTGGCGTCCCAGCGCGAAGGCGTCGTGGGCGCGCTTCTCGGGATTGCTCCGCGAGGTGTCCTCGGGGCTCGCCCGCCCCGGGATCAACAGCGGCGCCGGCGGCGATTCGGGAGGCGCGCTGTCCTGCCGGGCGGGCACGAACAGGGTCGGGCCCGGCCGCGCCGTCGCCGTGGAATCCGGGGGCGGCGGCGACGCGGGCCGCGGACGACCCGCCGTCTGCGCCGCGGCGGGCGTGGTCCCGGCGAGGAGGCCGGCGATCAGGACCAGTGCGGCCTCAAGACGCGCGCGTCGCGGGATCATCGCGCAACTATAGCGCAGCGCTCGCGCGCGGCTCGATCCGGCGCCAGCGCCCGCGGTGGCGCCGGGACTCGCCCGCGGCGCTGGGACTCGCCCTAGCGCGTCCCGTGGGCGCGATCGAGGACGGCGAAGCTCGTCGACACGTTGAGCGAGACGCCCATGCCGCGCGAGTCCTGGCCGGTCAGCCGGTGGACGGCGAGCGCCCCCACGTGGAACGAGCGGCGGCACCACTCGAGCCCCGCGCTCAGCTCGCTGTGGTTGACGGTCCCGGGGCGCGGCTCGCGGCGCGCCCGCTGGCCCGTGACCTCGCTGACGAAATGGACCTCATGGCTCACCCTCCCGTCGGCCATCACGCCGTAGGTGAACACGTCCTTCTGCGCGAACAGCGTCGCGGGCTCGGTGAGGATGCCGAGCCCGAGGTCGGTGAAGAGCCCGACACGGCCGCCGAAGGAGCGGGCGAGCAGGGCGGTGGCGAACACGTCGGTGGTGTTCTCGCCGATGCCGAGCTTCTCGTTGGTGTTGGGGAGCTTCGCCGCGAACCGCAGCCCCGCGGCCGGCCACCCGCGATGCTGCGGGGCCAGCCGGATGAGCGTGGCGACGGTCACGTCGCCCCAGTCCGACGAGACGGGTCCGAGCCGGCGACCCAGCGGCGGCGGATCGAGCTGGCGGTGGACGCGCAGCCGGTTGTAGGCGGGCCAGGTCACCTGGAACATCGCGCGATCGGCGAGCGCCAGCTGGAGGTCGAGGGTCGGCGCGCGGAACAACTCACCTTCGACGCCGGCGAGGTCGTTGGTCACCTCGGGCAGGTACTCGGCGCCGATCGAGGCGACCAGCACCCCGGGCGCCGGGAAGAGCAGCGCGCCGGTGTGCAGGCCGATGTGCTGCGGCTGGAGCGGGCGGTCGTCGGCCGCGCCGATGCCGGCGATGGCCAGCGCCGCGGCCAGCACGGCGAGGGAGCCGAGCCGGCGGGCCGCGAGACGGGGGGCCATCGGGCGCACGGGCGGGGGCGACCGGAGGGTCAGCGCCCCGAGAAGTTGGGCTTCCGCTTCTCGACGTACGCGGCGAGACCCTCCTTCGCGTCGTCGCTCTGGAAGAGCTGCTGCTGCAGCTCGCGCTCCACCGCCAGCGCCGACTCGAACGGGATCTCCGCGCCCGACTGAACGGAGCGCTTGATGCGGCCGACCGCCTTGGCCGCCTTGTGGGGCGGGCAGAAGTCTCCCAGATCTGGTTGACGATGCCCAGGTCCTTGCCGCGTTCGAAGTCGAAGGTCTCGCCGGTCACCATCAACTCGAGCGCCGTGCTCTTGTTGACGAGCCGCGCCAGGCGCTGGGTGCCGCCGGTCCCCGGCAGCACGCCGAGCGTCACCTCGGGGAGCCCGATCTTGCCCGCGCCCTTGCGCGCGATGCGCAGGTCGGCGGCCATGGCGATCTCGAGCCCGCCGCCCACGGTGTGGCCGTTGAGGGCCGCGATCACCAGCTTGGGCGTGTGCTCGAGGCGGTTGAGGGTCTCGTTCGCGTGCAGGCAGAAGAAATACTTGAAGGTGGGGTTCACGGTCTTGAGCATGTTGATATTGGCGCCGGCGCAGAAGAACTTCTCCCCCGCGCCGCGCAGCACCAGGACGTGCACCGCCTCGTCGAAGCGCGCGGTGAGGATCGCCTCGTCGAGGTCGCGC
>VBPB01000242.1 GCA_005893365.1 Candidatus Eiseniibacteriota bacterium | reverse complement strand
GGCGGTGACTGGGGACATCAACCTCGCCCTGCCGGGCGCCAGGTCCCAGCGGCGCCACCTGCCCGAGCTCCAGGGCAGCCTGGACTACTTCGGGCTCAACCAGTACTCGCGCTGGAAGGTGAAGGCGCTCGCCCGCGAGGTGCACGTGGCCACCCCGGGCGCTCAACGGACCGATCTCGGCTGGGAGGTCCACCCGCGGGGGTTCGAGGACGCGCTGGTCGAGGTCGGGGCCTTCGGGGTGCCCGTCTTGGTGACCGAGAACGGCTTCGCCGACGCCGCCGACACGCTGCGGCCGCGCGCCCTGGTCGAGTACCTGCTCCACATGGGACGCGCGATCGAGCGGGGCGTGCGCGTGATCGGCTACCTCCACTGGTCGCTGCTCGACAACTTCGAGTGGCACGACGGCTTCCGGCCCCGGTTCGGCCTCTACCGCGTGGACTTCGAGCGCGACGAGCGCCCCCGCGAGCCGCGCCGCAGCGCCAAGATCTACGCGCGCATCGCCCGCGCCAACGCGATCGCGGCCGAGGTCGCGGCGGAGGTGGGACTGGCGCTGTAGCCGCGGGCCGCGACGCGCCGGCCGGCGGGGCACCGCCCGACGCCTTCGGGATCAGGCCCTCAGACCCCCCGGCCCCCCGGACCCGGCGGACCCCAGCGGGAACTCGGGGACCCCCACGCTCGTATCCGCGAAGGTGACGCTCGGCGGATTATCCCAACGCTCGTCGGTTCCATCCTGTCCAAGCGTCGAAGCCGGGCATCCTGCTTCCCGTTGACCGGGCATGACACTCGCCACCCCGCCCCGAGGGACTCATGCACGTCGCCGCACGTTCGCCCATCCGTCTCGCCGTCCTTGGCCTGCTCGCCCTCGCCACCCTGGCCCCCAAGGCCCGCGCCGCGGCGCCTCAGCCCGGACCCCCGCTCACGATCCGTCGCGCCCCGGGACCCATCAGCATCGATGGCGATCTCTCGGATGCCGGCTGGCAGGGCATCGAGAGCGACACCACCTGGTACGAGACCAACGTCGGCGACAACGTCCCCCCGCAGGTGAAGAACGAAGGCTACCTGGCCTACGATGATCGCACCCGGAACTGATCCGCGCCCCGCTCGCGGACCACGATCAGCTCTCGGGGTCGACCGACTACGGCGGCGTCATCGTCGACAGCAACAACGACGGCAAGAGCGCGATCCTCTTCCTGGCGAACGCGCACGGCCTGCTCTACGACGCGGTGACCAACGATGCGTCCGGGGAGGACAGCTCGCCGGACTTCTATTGGGAGTCGGCCGGCAAGGTCACCGCCACCGGCTGGAACCTGGAGATGCGCATCCCGTTCTCGTCGCTGCGCTACCCGCGCGCCGACCAGCCCACCTGGCGCATCATGCTCTACCGCAACTACCCGCGCGACCGGCACTACCAGTTCTTCACCGCGCGCCATCCGCGCGACGTGAGCTGCTTCATCTGCAACTCGAGCTTCCTCTTAGGGCTCGCGAACCTGCCGCACGGCTCGCACCTGGTGGTGGCGCCCTACGCCACCGCGCAGCGGCTGGACACGCAGCAGGACGCCCCCGGCACCGCGCTCGAGAAGGGCAAGGTCGACTCGAACTTCGGCGGCGACGCCAAGTGGAGCCCGCTGGCGAATGCCACCGTCGACGCCACCCTCAACCCCGACTTCTCCCAGGTCGAGTCCGACGTGGCGCAGATCGGGGCCAACGAGCGCTTCGCCCTCTTCTACCCGGAGAAGCGCTCGTTCTTCCTCGAGGGGATCGATCTGTTCTCGACCCCGTTCCAGGCGGTCTACACCCGCAGCATCACGTCCCCGAGCGGCGGGCTGCGCGCCACCGGCCGCGTGGGCGGGACGTCGTTCACGGCACTCGGGGCGCGTGACCGGGGCGACGGGTTGGTGGTCCTGCCCGGACCCGAGGGCTCGGATGTCGCGCTCCAGGACTTCCACTCCGACGTGGGCGTACTGCGCCTGCGCCACGACATCGGCCCCTCGTTCGCCGGCGTGCTCGCGACCGGACGCACGATCCAAGGCGGCGGCCACAACGCGGTCTTCGGACCCGACGTCAACTGGCGGCCCCGCCCGAGCGACGCCATCGCCGCGCAGGCGCTGTGGAGCGACAGCCGCACCCCCGACCGTCCCGACCTGGCGGCCGAGTGGGATGGGCGCACCCTCTCCGACCATGCCCTGCTGCTGCGCTGGTCGCACAACACGCCCAAAGTGGACTGGTTCCTCCAGGGCCAGGAGCTCGGGCCCGACTTCCGCGCCGACGAGGGGTTCATCCCCCAGGTCGGCTACCGCGAGGGCTACTTCGAGGCCGGCTACACCGTGCGCCCCAAGGACGCGTTCCTGTCGCGGCTGCGGATGTTCACGATCGAGTGGTACGACCAGGACCACGGCGGCGGCGTGCTCTCGCGGCGCGCCTCGGTCGGGGCCGGGATGGACGGGCGCTGGAACAGCTTCTTCCGCTTCGAGCTGAACCAGGACGACATCAAGGTCGGCAACCGCCTCTTCTCGCGCTTCCGTCCCTACGTCACCATCCAGTCGAGCCCGGGCCGCGTCTTGAACTCGATCGTCTTCGAGACCTCCCTCGGCCAGGAGATCGACTTCGCGAACGCGCGCAAGGGGACCGGGGCCACGATCTCGGGCAGCGTCACGGTGCGGCCGGGCGACCACCTGGAGCTGCGCGGCAACGCGAGCGCCCGCTGGCTCCGGGTGAAGGACGCCACGCTGGGATCGGGGCGCCTGTTCCTGGCCCAGGTCGAGCGCGTGCGGGCGTCCTACTCGTTCAGCTCGCGCATGTTCATGCGGCTGATCGGGCAGTACGTGCAGACGGCGCGCGACCCGTCCCTCTACACCTTCGCCGTCGGCGCGAAGAGCGCCTCGCTCAACAGCTCGGCGCTCTTCGCCTACAAGCTCAACTGGCAGACGGTGTGCTATCTCGGCTACGGCGACGACCGCGCCTTCTCGGCCGTCACCGACGGACTCGAAGCCAGCGGTCGGCAGGTGTTCGCGAAGCTGTCCTACGCGCTGCAGGAATAGTCCCCGCGCTACGATGCGTCGGGGCGTCCATTTGAGTGCGGCGGCGGCGCGCGGTAGTCTGCGGGCGCGAAAGGGGTCCCTCCCATGTGTCCACTCTGCCGGGAACACGACGGCAAGCGCTGCGAGCTGATCGAGCAGCCCGACGGCCGTATCGTCTGCGGTTGCGGTCTCCATGCCTGGCCCAACTCGGGCGCGCTGGAGGAGACCTGCCGGCGCATGAGCCTGACCAGCACCCGCCAGGTCCACGACTGGACGCAGAGCTACTAGCAAGGCCCGCCGCCGTGCGACGCGCCCCAGCGCGCGCGGGCCAGCGCCGCGGGCCCGTCGTCGCCGCGACGCGCGCGCTGGCGGCACTCCTCGCCGGGCTCCTGCTCCTGGCCGCCGGTCCGGCCCCGGCCCCCGCTCCGGCGGTGCGCGCGTGGCGCGAGGCGCACGAAGCGGCGATCGTGAACGAGCTGGCGGCCCTGGTGGCGATCCCGGACGTGGCCCGTGACTCCACCAACATCCGGCGCAACGCGCGCGCCCTGGTCGCCCTGCTGGAGCGGCGCGGCATCCACGCGCGCCTGCTCGATGATGGCCCGTGGCCCCCGGTGGTGTTCGGCGAGCGGCGGGTGCCGGGTGCCACCCGCACGCTGATCTTCTACGCCCACTACGACGGCCAGCCCGTGACGCCGTCCGAGTGGGCGACGCCGCCCTGGGAGCCGACGCTGCGGGTGCGCGCGGGCGAGGGCTGGCGCACCGTGCCGCTCCCGGCCTCCGGCGACCCGGCGCCGCTCGACCCCGAGGCGCGCCTGTTCGGCCGGGCCACCGCCGACGACAAGGCCACGATCGTGGCGATGCTCGCCGCCCTCGACGCGCTCGCGGCCACGCGACGGCCGCCCACCGTGAACCTGGCGTTCTTCTTCGAAGGCGAGGAGGAAGCCGGCTCTCCCCACGCGCGCGCGATCCTCCAGCGCCACCGCGCCGAGCTGGCCGCCGACGCGTGGCTCTTCTGCGACGGCCCGGTCCACGCCAGCCGGCAGCCCCAGCTGGTGCTGGGCGCGCGCGGCGTGATGGGGCTCGAGCTCACGGCCTACGGCCCGGCGCGGGCACTCCACAGCGGCCACTACGGCAACTGGGCGCCCAACCCGGCGCTGGGGCTCGCGCGTCTCCTGGCGAGCCTGCGCGACGACGACGGGCGGATCCTGGTCGCGGGCTTCTACGACGACGTGCGTCCGGTCTCGGACGCCGAGCATCGCGCCCTGGCCGCCCTGCCGGCGGTGGACCGCGAGCTGCGCGCGGAGCTGCTGCTGGGCGCCACCGAGGGCGGCGGGGCGCCGGTGGCCGAGCGGGTGATGCTCCCCGCGCTCAACGTGCACGGGATCCGCTCGGGTGCGGTGGGCCGCGAGGCCACCAACTCGATCCCGACCGAGGCGCGCGCCTCGCTGGACTTCCGGCTCGTGCCCGACCAGATGCCCGCCCGGGTGCGCGCACGGATCGAATCGCATCTGACGCAACAAGGCTGGTTCGTGACCCACGACTCCGTGACCGCGGCGATGCGCCTCGCCCACCCGCGCGTCATCCGGGCCGAATGGGACAGCGGCTACGCGGCCTATCGCCTGCCGCTCGAGACCCCCGCCGCCCAGGCGGTGCGCGGCGCGTTGGACGAGCTGCTGGGGCATCCGGTCCTGGTCGTGCCGATGCTCGGCGGCAGCCTGCCGCTCTCGGACTTCGCCGCCGAGCTCAAGGCGCCCCTGATCACGGTCCCGATCGCCAACCACGACGACGCCCAGCACGCGCCCGACGAGAACCTGCGCCTACCTGCGCCTGCAGAACCTCTGGGACGGGATCGAGCTCTACGCCGCCATCATGACGCGCGCCGCCGCCCACTGGCCGCGCTAGCCGCGGGCGGCGATTGCCGCACTCGGACGGGGTGCGCTATCTTCGTGGGGCCCAAGGCCGCCGCCGGAGCCTGCCATGCCCCGCACGCCATCCGACCCGCTCGAGAACCTGCAGCGCGAGATCGAACGGCTGTTCCACGACCTGGCCTACCGCCGCCACCCGATGGCGCACTTCGCCGAGCAGCCCTGGCTGCCGCCGGCGGACCTGGTCATCACCGGCGACTCCGCGCGCGTCATCCTCGAGCTGGCGGGCGTGCCGCGCGAGAACGTGCGGGTGCGGCTGCGCGGGCGCGCCCTCGAGGTGAGCGGCCGGCGCGTGCCGCCGCAGGAGCCGGCCGGGGCCCACTACCACCGGGCCGAGATCTACTTCGGCGAGTTCTCGCGGGTGGTCGAGCTGCCATGGGAGGCCGACGGCGAGAGCGTCAAGGCCACCTATCACGACGGGATGCTGGAGATCCGCCTCAAGGCCAACCCGGCCCCTTCGCCGACCGACGTGCCGGTGCGGGAGATCAAGCCTTGAGCGCCCAGCCGCTCGGCGGCCGCGTGCGCCCGAGGCCGGCAGACGCGGGAGCCCGGCGATGACCCCGCGCGCGAAGAAGCCCGGCGCCGGAGACGGCGCCCGCGCGCCCGACGACCTCACCACCCCGCGGGTGGTGCGCGTGCTGCCGGTCCGTGGCACGGTGGTGTTCCCGTTCGGGCTGCTGCCGCTCGGGGTCGGGCGGGAGAAGAGCGTCCATCTTCTCAACGACGCGGTCGCGGGCGACCGGACGCTCGCCATCTTCATGCAGCGCGACGACGCCGAGGATCCCACCCCCGAGGCGATCCACCGGGTCGGCACGCTGTGCAACGTGCTGCGCCTGGTGCGGCTCCCGGACGGCCAGCTCTCGGTGATGCTCCAGGGCGTGGCGCGCGTCGGGCTCGCCGAGATCGCCTCCACCACGCCCTACCTCACCGCCCGCGTCGCCCCGCTGGTCGAGGTCGACAGTGACGACATCAAGACCCAGGCCCTGGTGAAGGCGCTGCTCGAGCAATTCGAAAAAGTCATCGCGCTCTCGCCCAACGTGCCCGACGAGGCGGTCGCCACCGCGCGCGCCCAGCCCTCGGCCGGGCGCACCGGCGACTTCGTCGCCTCGCTGCTCGAGCTGCCTCCCGCCGACCGCCAGAGCCTGCTCGAGACGCTCGACGTCAAGCAGCGCCTGCAGGCCCTGATCGAGATCCTCGCCCGCGAATTACAGGTTTTGGAGGTGGGACACAAGATCCAGGAGCAGGTGCGCGAGACGCTGGACGAGCGCCAGAAGGAGTTCGTGCTGCGCCAGCAGCTCGAGGCCATCCAGAAGGAGCTGGGCGAGGGCGACGAGACCCGCCACGAGCTCGACGAGCTCAAGGCCCGCATCGAGGCGGCCAAGATGCCGCCCGAGGTGCGCAAGGAGGCGGACCGCGAGCTGGCGCGGCTGGCGCGCATCCCGGCCCAGGCCGCCGAGTACACGGTGGCCCGCACCTACCTCGAATGGCTGTGCGACATGCCGTGGGCGGTCACCACCGACGACGACCTGGATCTCAAACACGCCCGCGCCGTGCTGGACGAGGATCACTACGGGCTCGAGAAGATCAAGGAGCGCATCCTCGAGTACCTGGCGGTGCGCCGCTTCAAGCGCGACGCGCGCACGCCGATCCTGTGCTTCGCGGGGCCGCCCGGCACCGGCAAGACCTCGCTCGGCCAGTCCATCGCCCGCGCGCTCGGCCGCAAGTTCGTGCGCCAGTCGCTGGGCGGCGTGCGCGACGAGGCGGAGATCCGCGGCCACCGCCGCACCTACATCGGGGCACTGCCCGGCAACATCGTGCGCGGCATCCGCCAGGCCGGCTCGCGCAACCCGCTCTTCATGCTCGACGAGATCGACAAGCTCGGCGCCGACTTCCGCGGCGATCCCGCCAGCGCGCTGCTCGAGGTCCTCGATCCGGCGCAGAACCACGCGTTCGTGGACCATTATCTCGATGTACCGCTCGACCTCGCGCAGGTGCTGTTCGTGACCACGGCCAACTATCTCGATCCCGTGCCGCCGGCGCTGCGTGACCGCATGGAGGTCATCGAGCTCACCAGCTACACCGAGGCCGAGAAGCTCGAGATCGCCAAGCGCCATCTGCTGCCGCGCATCATCCGCGAGAACGGACTCGAAACCCTGGGCTTGAGCGTCGAAGACGAAGCGATCCTCAAAGTCGTGCGGGAGTACACGAGCGAGGCCGGGCTTAGGAACCTGGAGCGTGAGCTGGCGGGCCTGCTGCGCCGCACCGCCAAGCAGATCGCCGAGGGCGGCGACCCGCCGCGGGCCATCACCCCCGACCGGGTGAGGGAGTTGATGGGGCCACGCCAGTTCCAGGGCGAGACGGCGATCCGCATCGATCAGCCCGGCCAGGCGCTCGGTCTGGCCTGGACCCCGGTGGGCGGCGAGGTGCTGACGGTCGAGGCGACCATCATGCCGGGCTCGAAGCAGCTCCAGCTCACTGGCCAGCTCGGCGACATCATGAAGGAGTCGGCGCAGGCGGCGCTGTCGTGGATCCGCGCCCACGCCGGCGATTTCGGCATCGACCCCGGGTTCTTCGAGAGCGCCGACCTGCACGTCCACCTGCCGGCCGGGGCGATCGCCAAGGACGGGCCGTCGGCGGGGATCGCGCTGTGCACTGCGATGGTGAGCGCGCTCACCGGCCGCAAGGTGCGCTCGGGGATCGCGATGACCGGCGAGATCACGCTGCTCGGGCGGGTGCTGCCGATCGGCGGCCTCAAGGAGAAGGTGCTGGCCGCGCACCGCGCCGGCATCCGCACGGTCATCCTGCCCTCGGAGAATCAGAAAGATCTCGAAGAGATCCCGGTCGACATCCGCGCCAGCATCATCTTCGCGCCGGTCGACCGCGTCTCCCAGGTGCTCATGCTGGCGCTGGAGCCCGAAGCCCCGGCGGACGACGAGGCCGTGGGCGGCGAGGCGACCGACCCATCGTCGGCGCGGCGCCCCGACCCCGGGACCGTGGCGGCGCGGCCGCGCGGGACCCGGCCGCCGCGGCGCTGAAGCCGCCGCCCCTACTCGGGGATCGCGGGCAGGGGCTGCGGCACGTAGCGGTAGAGCCGCATCTCGTGGTTCGACCAGTCTTCGAGCCAGCCCGGCCGCGACATGAACCCGAACCAGACCGGGTCGGGCACCTCGCTCCGGCGCAGCAGCAGGAACAGCGGCGCCGAGAAGGTCGAGAGGTACTCGCGCTGGGACTCGTCGAGCTCGCCGCTCTCGAACAGCGCGTCCCGGATGCCCTGCCGCACCGCGCACTCATCGCGCAGCGCCGTCAGCGCCGGTCCGCTGCGCCCCAAGCCGAAGCGGCGCGCGAGCAGCGGCTCGAGCGTGCCGCAGAACACGCGCTTGGTGCCCAGCACCGGCACCGGCTCGTTCACCGTCGGCCGGGGGCTCTCGATCACCACGACCTCGTCCGACAGGACGTCGCGCAGGTAGCGGTAGCCTTCCTGCTCGTCCTTGGTCGCGAGCGGGAGCGCCTTGGCGGCGGCGATCTCGCCGCGGATCACCTCGGCGGGCGGCCGCGGGTCCACCGCGGTGCCGATCGTGAACAACGCGGTGGTCGGCACCACGAGGATGGCGAGCACGGTGGCGCGCGCCGCCGGGGCGAGCCGCAGGCGGTCGGCCCACCGCACCCACCCCGCCGCCATCAACGGCGCCAGCGACACCCACGCCAGGGCGAAGAGCGCCGTGCTCGCGGACGCGGGCAGGACGAGCACCAGGACGCCGACGAGCGACGCGGCCGCCACCACGGCGCCGCAGCGGCCGGCGGCACTGCCCTTGAGCGCCGGCCGGAGCGCCGGAGCCGCGATCACCCACCACGGCCCGATCACGCCGACCGCCAAGGCCAGGAGCGCGATCCCCGCGACCAGCGGCTCGAGGCCCACGGCGGCGAGCGCCAGCAGCAGCGAGCGCACCCACGCCACCCGCGACGGGCGCGCGAGCCCGCGCGCCACGCTCCAGGCCGCCGCCACCGACAGCGCGACCGCGGGCATGAGCGGCGAGCCCTCCCAGAACCGGCTCAGCAGCGAGACCTGCGAGGCCGGGAATCGGTACGCGAGTGCCGCCGCCGCGGCGTCGCCGGTGCCGAAGAGCGCGGGTGCCCCCGCGAGCCCGCCCTTGCCGCCCATCGCGCGCACGAGGGCCGTCAGCCATCCGAACGGATCCATGCCCAGCATCACGATCGCCCCCGCCCACATCGCCGCGGCCCGG
>VBPB01000253.1:9097-9426 GCA_005893365.1 Candidatus Eiseniibacteriota bacterium | reverse complement strand
TGAAGTTGATGCGGTGGTCGGTCACGCGGCTCTGCGGGAAGTTGTAGGTGCGGATCTTGGCGCTGCGGTCGCCGGTCGAGACCTGCGAGCGCCGCGCGGCGGCCTGCTTGGCCTGCTGCTCGGCGAGCTTGGCGTCGTAGAGGCGCGCCCGCAGCACCTTCATCGCCTTCGCGCGGTTCTTGATCTGCGAGCGCTCGTCCTGGCAGGTCACCACCAGCCCGCTCGGGATGTGGGTGATGCGCACCGCGGAGTCGGTGGTGTTGACGCCCTGCCCGCCCGGGCCGCCGGCGCGATAGACGTCCACGCGCAGGTCCTTCTCCTGGACGTCC
>VBPB01000253.1:0-9086 GCA_005893365.1 Candidatus Eiseniibacteriota bacterium | reverse complement strand
GGCACGCGCTGCACGCGGTGCACGCCGCTCTCGAACTTCATGTTGCGGTACACGTCGGTGCCGGAGAGCCCGAAGATGATCTCCTTGAAGCCGCCCACGTCGGACGGGCTCGAGCTCAAGACCTCGAGCTTCCAGCCCATGCGCTCGGCGTACCTGGTGTACATGCGGTGGAGGTCGGCGGCGAACAGCGAGGCCTCGCCGCCGCCGGTGCCGGCGCGGATCTCGACGATCACGTTCTTGTCGTCGTCGGGATCGCGCGGCAGCAGCAGCTTCTTGAGCTGCTCGCCGAGCTGGTCGCGGCGCTCCTTGAGCTCGGGCAGCTCGGCGCGCGCCAGGTCGCCCAGCTCGGCGTCGCCCGAGGCCAGCGCCGCCTCGTCGTCGGCGATCGTGGACTCGGTGCGGCGGAACTCGCCCAGCACGCGCATGGTCTCCGCGAGCGTGGCGCGCTCCTTGGCGAGGTCGCGCAGCCGGCGCGGATCGCTGGTCACCTCGGGCTGCGCGAGCAGCGCCGTCAGCTCGCCGAACCGGTCTTCGACCCGCTTGAGGGCGTCGTGGATGCTCACTGGATGAACGCCACTTCCGCCCGCGCCGGCACCGCGGCGCGCTCCATCTCCAGCACGATCTCGTCGCCGCGCACCTTCTCGAGCGCCGCGATCGCGACCGCGTTCATCGTGAGGTCGGGCTCGCGGGTGGTGAGGCGCTGGAACTGGAGGCCCGGCCAGCTCAAGGCGCGCACGACCGGGTTCGCGCCGTAGCGCGACGAGAGGCGGATGAACTCGAACGCCACGCCCGCGATGATCGGCATGGCCGCGAGCCGCAGCAGGTGGTCGCGCAGGCCGTGGGGGCGGCCGATCGCCGAGAACACCACGATGCTCACCACCACCACGTAGAACAGGAAGGTGGTGCCGCAGCGCGGATGGAAGCGCGAGAACTTCTGCACGTTCTCGGGCGTGAGCGGGACCCCGGCCTCGATCGCGTGGATCGCCTTGTGCTCGGCCCCGTGGTAGCCCAGCACGCGGCGCATCTCCTTCCACTGCGAGATCAGCAGCAGGTAGCCCATGAAGGCGAGCAGGCGGAAGAGCCCGTCCACGAGCCCGAAGCCCACGCGGCTCGAGAACCCCAGCGCCGCGGTGAGCCTGGCCGGCAGCACCAGGAACAGCAGCACGCCCAGCGCCAGCCCGACGCCGACCGTGAGCAGCTGGGCCGCGGCCATGCCGGTCGAGGGTTTGGCCGCCTTGCCCGACTCGGCGCGCGTCAGCTCGTCGGCGCTGAAGTTGAGCGCCGTGATCCCGAGCGAGAGCGTCTCGAACAGCGAGACCGCGCCGCGCACCACCGGCAGGCCCAGCGCCTTGAACCGGCGCGTCACCGAGATGAACGGCCGCTCCATGAAGGCGATCGAGCCGTCGAGGCGCCGCACCGCCACCGCCACGCGCGACGGCGAGCGCATCATCACGCCCTCGATGACGGCCTGGCCGCCCACGGGCAGGAAGGGCATCGGACCTCGCTCGGAAATGCCAACGGCTCCCGACCGGGGCCGGTACACCCCGGGGCCAGGAGCCGTCGTCAGGTGGCTAGGAGTTGGCGGGCGCGGGCTCGGCGGCCTTCGCCTTGTCGGACTTGTCGTACTTCTTGCGGAAGCGCTCCACGCGGCCGGCCCGGTCGAGCAGCTTCTGCTTGCCGGTGAAGAACGGATGGCAGTTGGAGCAGATGTCGAGATGGATCTTCCCGTCGCTCGAGGTGGGCTTGAGCGTGGTCCGCGTGTCCCACTCGGCCGAACAGCCGTAGCAGTGGAAGGTGCGGACCTCGTACTGGGGATGGATACCGGCTTTCATGGTGAACCTCCGAATCGGCGGCGTTCCCCGGGCTCTCTCGGCGCCTCCCGTCTCTGAGGGCGCCCTCCTTCAGCCCGAGCGCTCCGCGCAGGTCTGGATTGGAAAAGGCGACGCATTATGCCCGAGACGGGCCCGGGAATCCACTGGGATCCGGGCCGCAGCCGGGGCCCTCAGATGAGGGCACGGGCCGCCGTGGTTCTGCGAGCCCGCGGGCCGTCCGCCCCGACCCCCTCGCCGCCCGCGGCCGGCGCGGGCCCACGCGCGCTCGCGCTAGGAGCGCGCGGAGGCGGAGGCCTTGAGGCGGGCGGTGTACTTCTGGCGCAGCTTGGCCATCTTGGGCGAGATGGTCGCCCGGCAGTAGGGCTGCTCGGGATTCTGCCGGTAGTAGCCCTGGTGGTGGTCCTCGGCCGGGTAGAACGTCGCGAGCGGGGCCACCTCGGTGACGATGGGGCGGTCGAACGCCTGGGCGGCGGTCAGCTCGGCGATGACCGCGCGGGCCGCGCGCGCCTGCTCCGGGGTGTGGGCCAGGATGATCGAGCGGTACTGGGTCCCGGCGTCATACCCCTGGCGGTTGAGCGTGGTCGGGTCGTGGAAGGCGAAGAACACCTCCAGCACGTCCCGGTATGGGAGCACCGACGGATCGAACGTGACCTGGATCACCTCGGCGTGTCCGGTCCGGCCCCCGCACACCTGCTGGTAGGTCGGGTCCGGCACGCTGCCGCCCGCGTAGCCAGAGACCACGCGCTCGACCCCCTGCAGCTGCTCGAAGACCGCCTCGAGGCACCAGAAGCATCCGCCCCCGAGGGTCGCGACTTCACGAGTGTCTGTCATTGGAACCTCCCCGGTCGCTCCCGCGCGACCGCGATGCTTGAACGGACGCAGTACCGGCGTGTGACCACGGCTCGCGCCGGACCATGAGGATGATGAGCCCCAGGACCCCGGCCGCGAGACAGCCGGCATACAGGTAGATGACCATCGGCGGCCGCAGCACCCACTGTACCTCGGAGAACGGCCGCAGCGGACGCATGTCGAGATGCATCAGGCCGTCGAGCAGCGCGTGCGAGGTGCCGCCGATCAGGCCGCCGAGGACCGCCGGGCCGCGGGCGACTTCGATGCAGGCAACCGGCCCGAGATTCTCGGACCGCGAGCGGGCGAGCCGCCAGACCGCGAGGCCCACCGCGAGCCCGACCACGCCCCCGCCCAGGACCGTGTGGACCGCACGGTGGGCGTGCGCCGCCTCGCCATGCAGGATGAAGTAGAGCGGCTCCAGGTCCATCGCCACCTGGGTGGCGCAGAACGATGTGAACGACACGCGGCGCGGCGCCAGGCTCTTGCAGAGGAGTCCGCGACCGAAATGGAAGGGGGTGAAGGGCACGCGGGGATCGGCTCGGCGATTACTTCTTCAGGTACTTCCAGTTGCGGGCCTTGCCTTGGGCCATCCACTCGACCGCGGTGGCGAGGCGCCGACTCCGCGTCTCGTCGGTCTTGGCCTCGGTCACCCACTCCACGTACTCGCGCTTGCACGAGGGGCTAAAGCCCTTGAAGGTCGCGAGCGCCTTGCCGTTCTTGCGCACCGCGCTCATGAAGTAGGCGGGCACGCTGAGCGGCCGCCCCCCGGCCGGCGTGGGCTTGCGCGGCACCTTGACGCCTTCGTCGTTGAGCCGTGCCGCCTTCTTGACCCAGCCCAGCATCATCGTGTCCGAGGGCAGCTCGGAGACATCGGTGATGCGTCCGAACTGGCCCCACGCCGCCTCCTGGGCGTTGACCCGGTCCTTCGCGATGACCAGCGCGTGCTTCCAGAACCCGAACGTGCAGTGCTGCTTGAACGCCGCCATCCCGCACAGCAGGCCCTTGTACATGAAGGCCGGGGCGCCCCACTTGAGCGTCTCCTCGGCGCCCGGGCAACCGGCGTGCACGACCTTGCGCATGCGCTTGAGGATCGGCTGGGCGAACGGCGCGGAGCGGGCGATGTAGGCGTCGACGCGGGGGTCCTTCTGGCCCATGGGGGCGTCCTCCGGTTTGGGTCACTCGGTCCAGGTCGGTGGTCCCGAGAGGGTGCCTCGGGCCGACCGCACCGGCGATGCTAACCGGGCGATGCCCGGCCCGCCACAGGCCTTGTGCTCCGAAGATCGGTGATGGGGCGGCGCGGCCGAGCGGCCCCCCGCGCCCGCCGCGGGCGGCTCAGGCGATTCCGCTTCACCGCGCTACGCTCCTGCGCAACGCCCTCGCGGCCGCCGCCCGCCCGGCCAGCTCGCGTGCCTGCGCCTGCGCGGCCAGCCATGGCGGCGAGACCTCGACATCGGGATTGAGGACGAACCGCGCGGGCGTGTGGGTGCGCAGGGCCCGATCGAGCCGGGCGTCGAGCCCATAGAGGTCGTCCCGGAGGAAGTGGACCGGCATCGGCTGCGCCAGCCGCACCCGCCGCCAGGTGCCCCGGGCGATCAGGCTGTCCACGGTGACGCTGTCGCCGAGCACGGGCGCGAGCAGCGAATCGGCGAGCGTGACCGCCTCCTCCAGTCGCACGCAGCCGTGGCTGTAGTCGCGGCTCGCCACGCCGAACCGACTGCGCTGCGGCGAGTCGTGGAGGTAGACGTCGTATTCGTTCGGACACATCAGCTTGACCTGGCCGAGCGGATTGTCGCGGCCGGCCGACTGGATGACCAGGTAGGGGAAGCTGTCCGAGGCGGCCTCCTTCCACGGAACCTCCCGGGAATCCACGGTGTCGCGCGTGGCGCGCGCGATCGACACCACGAACATGCGGTTGGCGGACAGGTAGTTTCGCTTCTTCCGGAGCGCGGGGACGATCTCCTTCTGCACCACGCTCGGCGGCAGCGTCCAGGTGGGGTTGACCTCCACGTAGACCACGGCGTCGCTGAACACCGGCGTCGGGCTGCTGCGCTTCCCGACCACCACGCGCATCCCCCGCATCACCCGTTCCTGGTCGATCAGCTCCAGATGGAAGGCGGGGATGTTGATCTCCACGCGGCGCCGGCCGAGCGAGTCGGGGAGCCAGCGCCAGCGCTCCAGGTTGAGCTCGATCTGGCGGATGCGCGCCTCGACCGGCACGTTGAGCAGGGCCCGGGTGGCCTCGCCGACGACGCCGCTCAGGGGGATGCCGTTGCGCACCTGGAACTCGCCGATCGCCCGCACCAATCGCGCGTCGAACACGGTGTCGCGCACCGGCTCGGGAAGATCGCCGCTCAGGGCCAGCCGGCGGATGAGCCGCCCGACCCTTGGGCCGGTGGCGCCCAGCGTGATGGGAGGCCCGGAGGGAAGCTCCGGCCAACCGCCGGCCGCGGCGATGGCGCGACACCGGGCCAGCGCCCCACGCAGGCGGCGGTAGCCGTCGTAGTTCGGCTCCAGCTCGGCGAAGAGCTTGGCCGGGTCGCGGTCCGCTTCGCGTTCGAGGCGGGTCAGCCAGTCGACGGCCGTCCCGGCCGGCAACCAGTCGGGGTCCAGCAGGCCACGCGGGATGCGTCCCTCGCGCAGGTGCGGGGCGGCCCGGAGCAAGGCGTAGGTGGCCCGCACGTCGAGCCGGGCCATCGTGATGGAACGGGTCGCGCGCGCGAAGGAGTCGTTGCTGGTGGCCCGCCTCAGCAGGCGGGCGAGCCGCTCGGTGTCGTAGTCGCCCGGATCCAGGCCCGCCTCGTTCAAGCGCGGGAGCGCCTCCACCAACCGCCGCGCGCCACGGTTCGGGGACCGGCCGCCCCAGGCCGGCCGGCCCTTGCGCCGCGCGTAGAACTCCTTCACCCAGGCCCAGGTCGAATCCGCCCCGGTCGTGTCCGGCAGGCTCAGGGCTGCCCAGCCCCCCTCCAGGAGCTTCCGCAACTCCTCGCGCGTGGAGGTGCGAGGCCCTCCCGGTCCCTCCATCAGCTCGGACTCGCAGGCCGAGAGCCCGAGGGCGAGCAGGAGGAGGCCCAAGGCCAGGACCGAGGCGCCCGCGCCCGGGACGATCCGGCGCCGGAGGGCGCCGGTGTGGTCCGGCTGGGTCCGTGGTCGCATCCGTGGACGCTCGGCCCCGAGGATCAGCGGTACTTCTCAGCGAAGGACCGGGGGCGTGAGGATCGGCTTCCGGAAGGGTGCGGACGGGCGACGCTGGCGTCGCTGGCGTCGACGCGAGGGTCCTTCTTGCCCATGCGAGCCTCCTGGGGGTACAGCCCGCCTTTCGCTGCCACGGGCTTGGTGGGTGATGGTAGCGAAGCCGGCACGGCCGTGCCAGCCGTTCCGCCCCTTGCCCACCATCGCGCCCACCGCGCTCGTCAAGGAGGCGTGGCTCAAGCTCGCGGGGACGTCGGCGGTCGCGCAGACCTCGCCGCTCCACTTCAAGCGCATCGCCGCCCGGGCGATGCGCCAGGTGCTGGTAGAGGCGGCGCGGCGACGCACCGCCCGGAAGCGCGGCGGCCCGGACGCGGTGAACACGTGTAGCCGGGCCGCTTACCCCGCGATCGCGCCCAGCCCACCTGTGCCCAAGATCGTCGCGCCCAGGGCTTGAGCGCGACTGGACGGTGGTCCGGGAGGCGCGCGCAAGTGCAAGTGGGATGGTTTGTTCGGGGCGTGAGATGCTGCCTGGACCACGCCGTTCAGCTCCGGCCGCATCACGATGCCTGCCTGATCGTCGGCCGCCGGGTACGCCACGAGGGCGCGGCAGACGGCGTCCGACCGGTTGAGCACCAGATGGGGCATGTCGGCGGGCATGTTTTCGGCGCGACGGCACGTTCGTGCCGCTGCCCGTGCCCGAGCCCGCGGTGCGAGGAGTCACGGCGGAAATCGGTGCTCGCGGCGTTCGTGCGCCGGGGCTGGCTCGAGGAGGACGCGGCGGCGGGTGCGCCTTTCGGTCGGGGTCGGCGAGCGATTTCGCTGCCGTTCCGTCGGACTGGGAGCTAGCTTTGGGACGATTGCCGGAGAGGTTCCCTCACGGCAACCAGCGACCGGAGGTCCCCCATGACCATGCGTGACAGGTTCCTTGCCCTTGGCCGGCGACTCACGACAGCGTTCGCGCTTTCGGGTTTGCTTCTCCTCAGCTCGTGCTCCGGCAATGACGGCGGTCACCCGACCGCGCCGACTCCTGTGGCCTCCCGGGCACCGCGGACCGCTCCGGATGCTGGAATCGCCGCGGCCATCGCGGTCCAGGAAGCCGCTTCCGGCGCCTGGTTCGAGCTACCGGGCGTCCTGGGGACTGGAGTCGGCCGGGATTCGCGCGGCCAGCCGGTCATCGTCGTGTTGCTCGAGCACGGGACGGCGTCAGGCCTGCCCGCAAGCTCCGGGGGCATCCGCCTGGTCCAGGAGATTCTCGGCCCGGTCCGGCCCTTCGCGCTCACCCAACGCTACCGGCCGGTGCCGATCGGCGTATCGGCCGGGAACGCCCTCGAGTGCGTACCGGGGACCATCGGTTGTGTGCTCGAATCGCGCGGCAAGCACTTCGTCTTGAGCGCGAACCACGTCTTGGCGCGACAGAATCAGGCATCGGTTGGTGAGGTGATTGCCCAGCCCAGCCTTCCCGACGCCGACCCCTCCTGCGGGTCATCTCCACGCATGAACATGGTGGCGCGACTGGCGGACTTCGAGCCCGTGATCTACGACGGCCATACGCCCAATACGATGGACGCCGCCATCGCCGAGCTGACCGAGGATTTCAGCTGTGCAACGCCTGCGGCCTTCTACGGGCTCCCGTCGAATCAGCCGGCGAGTCCGACCCCGGGGCTCGGAGTTCTCAAGGTCGGCCGCACCACCGAGCTGACACGCGGCACCATCAAGGCCATCAACGTGAAGGTGAAGATCACCTTTCCGTCGGGAACGGCCCTGTTCGTGGGCCAGGTGCTCACGTCGAAGGGCTTCGGAGCCTTCGGCGACTCGGGATCGCTGGTGGCGACCGATGACGGTGTGTTCCATCCGATCGGCATCGTGATCGGCGGCGGCTCGAACGGGACCGCAATCGTGAGCCCGATTGCCCCGATTCTCGAACGCTTCGACGCGACGGTGTGCGACCGGTGAAGGGCGAGCCCGACGCGACGGGCTCAGCAGTATGGAACGACCGGCTCACGGTCGTAGGGTCGTGACCTATGCCGAAATGCGGTCACACCAGGACGGGCAGGCGGCTTCGCGGGAACAGTCGAGGCAGCGGTGCCGTGTTTGCGGGGACCAATCGAGGCGGCGTCTTTCGTGGCCAGGGGGGAGTCGACTGACAGGGCGCCCTGAGGGGGCCAGCGTCACCGTCCTGCTGCCCGACGGCCCATGGGCAGACGAGCACGCGGAGGTTGACTCACTTGAGCCGCTCGGAGCTGTAATGACCGATGGGCGTGTCCAATTCAGCGGCGGGGAACCTGCGCCGGGACTCGTGCGGGCGCAGCTCGGCTACTGGTTCATGCTTTCCAGGAACTTCTTGTTGGTCTTGGTATCACCCATCTTGGCGATCAGGAACTCCATCGCCTCGACCGGGCTCAGCTCGTTCAGGAACTTGCGCAGGATCCACACCCGCTGCAGCACCTCGGGCGTCATCAGCAGCTCCTCCTTGCGCGTGCCGGAGCGGTTGATGTCGATGGCCGGGAAGATGCGCTTGTCGGAGATCTTGCGGTCCAGGACCAGCTCGGAGTTCCCGGTGCCCTTGAACTCCTCGAAGATGACCTCGTCCATGCGCGAGCCGGTCTCGATCAAGGCGGTGGCGATGATGGTGAGCGAGCCGCCGTTCTCGATGCTGCGCGCCGCGCCGAAGAACCGCTTGGGGCGCTGGAGCGCGTTGGCATCGACGCCGCCCGATGGGCGCGCCCGAGCCGGGTGATCGAGTCGAGCAGGATGACCACGTCGCGATTGTGCTCGACCAGCCGCTTGGCCTTCTCGATGACCATGTCCGCCACCTGCACGTGCCGCTCGGGCGGCTCGTCGAAGGTCGAGGAGACCACCTCGCCCTTCACCGTGCGCTGCATGTCGGTGACCTCCTCGGGCCGCTCGTCGATCAACAGCACGATCAGGACGACCTCGGGGTGGTTCTCGGTGATGGCGTTGGCGAGCTTCTGCAGCAGGATGGTCTTGCCGGCCTTGGGCGGCGAGGTGATGAGCGCCCGCTGGCCCTTCCCGATCGGACACAGCAGGTCGATGATGCGGGTCTCGATGCAGCGGTCCTTGCTCTCGAGGTTCAACTTCTCCATCGGGTAGAGCGGCGTCAGGTTGTCGAACAGGATCTTGTCCTTGGCCGCTTCCGGGCTCTCGAAGTTGACCGCCTCGACGCGCAGCAGCGCGAAGTAGCGCTCCCCTTCCTTG
>VBPB01000252.1 GCA_005893365.1 Candidatus Eiseniibacteriota bacterium | reverse complement strand
GGTGCTGAAGGTCTTGTGATAGTAGTCCTCGCCCGTGTGGAAGATGATCGGGTCGCGCGTCGTCCCCGTCGCATCACCGCCGAGATGCACGGAATAGCCCGCGGACGGGTGCTGGGTCGACGAGAATTGCGTGTAGCCCACCATGAAGTCGCCGTTGGCGTTCACGGCGATGTGGACGTTGTCGTACCACTTGCCGCCGTTGGTCGAGGTCGCGGTCGGGTCCTCGACGCGCCCGCCATCCGCGAAGTTGCCGGTGGGCGGCGAGCCGGAGGTGGTGATGATGGTCCACTGGGCCGCGGTGTGGGTCAGCGTGCCCGCGGGGATCCCGACCGTCTGCGCGTAATAGATGAGCCCGCCGCGATAGACGGGCGCCGAGCGCACCTGCGCGTCCTGCGTCTCGATCGGGCACGGCGGGGAGCACACGGAGGCGCCCGAGTTAGGCGCCGACTGCGGCTGGATGTTGCCGCTGGGCTGGGTCCAGGCGGTGCCGGTGCGGACCTTGGTGACGCCGCCCACGCTATAGACCGGTGCGGCCGCGGTGCCGCTGATCCAGTCCAACGTGTAGGTCGCCCCGGCGCTGCCCAGATGGGTGACGACGTACAGCGACTCCGACGTGGTGGAGTAGGTGTTGCACGGCGAGGCGCAGAAACCGGAGCCCGCCCCCAGCGAGAACAGCGTCCCCGACCCGGAACCGGTCCGCGCCGCCGGATAGTTGACCACCAGGTTGAGGCCGTTCTGGAAGGCGCTGCCGGCCGCGTTGTACCGGTTGATCGTCAGCGAGATCCAGTTCTTGTTGAAGCCGAGGATCGGGTAGTCGACCGTGTTCGCCGAGTTGAAGTTGTAGAGGAACCACGAGCCGGCCGGGTCGCTGGTCTGCGATACCCCCAGCAGCAGCTTGCCCGCGCTGGCGGTGGTTGTCTGCGACGCCACGATCCACACATTGTTGTACGGATTGTAGACCGTGCGCGGGTCGGTCAGTCTCCCGCGCTCGCTCCCGTCCACGACCGGCGCCCAGAAGGTGGCGTTGCCGATCGTCAGGACGGTCGAGCCGGTCGCCTTGTCAAGGATGCGGAGGTTGTTGTTGAGGCGCTCGAGGATGCGCGTCGGGCCCACCGCGCCGCCGACGTCCGGGGGGATGACGATGAAGCTCGAGTCCACCATGGCGATGTCGTCGAGCCCGATGAAGCTCTGGGTGGGCGACGGCGAGGCGACCATCGGCATCGGTTGACGCGCCGGGATCTTGGTCTCGGGCAGGACGTCGCCGAACCGGTCGGCGCCCGGCTCCTCGCCCATCTCGTTCTGTTCGCGCTCCTCGTCGAAGAGGAGGGGGCGCACGGGCGGCAGCTTGAAGCCGGGCTGGATCCGGCGCAGGGCTTCCGCGCGCGCGGCGTCCCGGAAGTTGAGGACTGCCGACTTCACCGGGACGGGCGTGCCTTCCAGGGTCGCCGGGGCGGCCGCGGCCACCATCGGTCGGGCCAGGAGCAGGAACATCGGAACCGTCATCACCAGGGCACGAAGCGTCGAGGGGAGCCAACGGCGGCGCATGGTCACCTCCAAGTGATTGCCTGATCCTTAGGACGGTCGGCTCGACCGAGGGTTCAGCGATAGATCGTCTTCAATTGCCCCCAGGTTGGGTGTGAGGTCGGAACGGGGAAGGTGACGTGGACGGCGCCCCCGGTGCAGCCGGGGATCGTCTGGTTGTTGAGGGAGTCGCGGTAGTCCACGTTCACGCAGTCGATCGGGCTCGTCCCGAGGCCGATCGCCTTGAACGTGTAGTAGATGAGCACCCCGGGCCCACTCGTGCTCCCGTCCAGCCGGGCGCAATCCACGCCGGCGGTGAACGGAGGCGGCGAGACCGGCGAAAGTGGCTGGACGGTGTAGGCGCCGCCGCCGGCGGTCAGCACGTCGCCGGCCGTCGGGCCCACGTACTGGAGCACGGCCTCGCCGTAGCGGAAGATCAGCTCGTAGGCCTTGAGATCCGAGAACGCGTCGGCCTCCACGCGCAGCGTGAAGGTGTCGCCGAGCAACACGGTCGTGTCCGCGGGGCTCACGACGACCGACGCCGCCCGGGCCTCGGGGGCGGACAGGAGGAGCGGCAGGCTGAGCAACGCCAGACTGATGAGGAACCAGGACCACTGGGTGCGGCGCATGGCAAGGAGTCCTTTCGGGGGGCGGTGGCTAGTGGACGAGACTGAGCCGGATGGTCGTGGAGCGACCGCCCGCCTCGAGGGTGGCGAAGTAAGCACCATTGGGGACCATCTCACCGTGCTCGCCGCGGCCGTCCCAGATGAGCTGGCGTCCGGTCACGGCGAGTCTCCGGATGAGGCGGCCCTGCACGTCGCGGACCGATAGCGTCTCGGCGCCGGTGGGTCCGCGGTCCATCGTGAACACGATGCGGTCGTGGCTCGGGTTCGGCGCGGCGGCGAACCGCGGCCCACCGGCGGCGGGCAGGTCGCCCACGCCCGTCGGCGCCACGCCGATGCCGACCTGCGCGTCGGTCGATGAGACCGGCGTCACGAACAAGCCGCTGTCGTAGAACTTGAGTTTGCCGGGCACGAACCGGACCACGGTGAGCTGCGGCGTGGTCGAGGCCTTGAAGTGGAGGTGGTAGATCTGCCCAGGGCCTGTCATCGAAACGCCGTTGCAGAGCAGGATGTCCGTGACCGTGTCGACGCCCGCCCCGGCATGGAAGCGGTGGAAGGTGCTCCCGCAGGCATTGGTGATGAGCGTCCCCTGCTGGAGCGACACCGGTGAGAGCGTCAGCAGCGTCAGCGCCGCGGGGTCGTAGCTCACCATGGCGTCGAACCCGTTGAAGGTCGACCCCGCCTGGGTCACCCGCAACTCGAGGTCGAACTCGGCGCCCGGCGCCACGCTCTGCGTGGGCGGGTTGAGCGCCACCGTGACGCCGGCCATGGCGATCGCCCCCGCGTCCAGCCACGACGCGAGGACGAGCGCGCACAGCACGCCCGCCATGCATGCTCCCGGCGATCGTCTCATCGGATGCTCCATTCCCGCGCGGTAGGCGGCGCGGCCCTGCCGCCCACCGCGCTCGTTCGTCCTAACGCAGATAGGTGATCGCCCGCGTCTGCCGCACGCTCCCGGCCAGGAAGCGCACGTAGAAGACGCCGGTCGACACCCCGTTGCCCTGCTCGTCACGCCCGTCCCACAGGATCGGGTAGACCCCCGCGTCGCGCACGCCACTCGCCAGCGTCCGCAGCTTGCGGCCGTCGACCGAGAAGACGCACAGCTCCATCGGGCCCGGAGCCGACAGGCTCACCGACAGCGCCACGGTCTGACGGAACGGATTGCGGCCCGCCAGCTGCAGCGTGGTGACCGTCGGCAGCTCCGGCGCCAGCGGCTGACGCGTCGCGTTCACCGTGATCGACCGGTTGTGCGCGTCCCGCGCGTCCACCGTCGCGACGCGGATGTTGGGATCACCGGCCGCGATGACCTGGAAGGTGACCGTGGCCAGCTCGCCCGCGCCGACGATGCCCTGTCCGGCGCCCAGCACCGCGGCGTCCACCGTGCCCGGCTTGGCCGACAGCGCCATGCCATCGAGCGTGAAGAGCAGCTCGCCCGCCGCCTGGCCGACCGGCGTGACCACCGCCGGATCCCAGCTCAGGCTCACCGAGAGCGCCTGCACCGAGCCCGTGCCCTCGAACGCGAGCGGCACCTTGACCGTGGCGCCGAGGGCGACCACGTCCGGGGTCTGGATCGTCAGCAGATCCGCGGCGGCCGCCTTGAGCGCGGCCCGCTGCGCCGACGCCGGCGTCGACGGACGCCCAGGCGCGGAGACCACGTTGTAGTTGATCGCGAACATCACCAGGTCCTCGAAGTTGACCTTGTGGTCGGTCGTGGGGCGACCGTCCACGAAGCTCGTGGTGGTCGGCCCGACGTCGAGGTAGCCGTACGGGTCGGCCGGCACCAGCGTCGCGCCGTAGTGCGCGCCCAGCTCGGAGATGTCCTCGGACTGCACCAGGTTGTCGCCGAAGCCGTGCTCGAAGCCGTTGGTGACGTCGCCCAGGTGATAGTCGAGCGTCCCGGTCGTCATCGTCGAGGCCACCGAGAAGTCGCCGCACGCGTTCTGCGCGTAGACGACGTAGTACCAGTAGTCACGCGCGGGCGGGATGTCGCTGCCACCACTGGCGGTCACGCCCGTGAGCGTCCACGGGCTCGGCGGCGGATAGCTGGCCGGCTGGGTCGGCGTCGCACCGCCCGCCTCGTCGTACTCCGGATAGTGGCCGAACGGCGCGCGGTAGACCTTGAAGGCCGTCGCGCCACCCGGAGCGGTGAAGGTGATCTTGATCGCCGTCGTGTCGCCGGCCGCGTTGCCGGTCAGCACCTGGGCAGAAGCGGCCGCCGTCGGCGGCCCGATCGCCACCGGCGTGTCGGTCACCTGGATGCTGAAGGCGTTGCTGCTGCCGAACTCGCTGGTGGCCGCGGTCGCGGTCAGCGTGAACGGCCCGTACACGCCCGAAGCCCCACCTTCCGCCGCCGCGCAATCCGGCGTCCAGACGATCTGGCCGGTGCTGGTGCTGAACGTCGCCCCCGCCGGCAGCGCCGGGCTCACCGACCAGGTGAG
>VBPB01000241.1 GCA_005893365.1 Candidatus Eiseniibacteriota bacterium | reverse complement strand
GACTTGCGCTGGTTCGTCTGATCCAGGAGCCGATAGAGCTGGGCCGCGGATGTTCCGAGGCGGCGGACGATCTCGCGCTTGGAGAGTGTGCTCGTCTTCACCCGCTTCTGAGCCTCGATGGTCAGGCGATAGAGGAGCGCATTGCGAAGGTAGCTCGGATCCTGGTTGTACTCCAGAACCTGGTCCATGTGGACTGTGCCCTGGCTTCCCGACTGAAGGACGTAAATGAATCCCTCACGTGCCAGCTCCGTGTCGACGAAGGTCCTGGCGATGCGGTCGGCGGTCCTGGGCTGGAGCCCGACCCGGGCATAGGGAATCTGGTACGTGGCGGAGGCCGTCTTCACCTCGAAGGCCTTCTTGTGATTGTTGTGCTTCACCGACCGGGCCCACCGCGATACGTTACCATGGCAGGTAACACTTATCGATCACGATGGCGGGCCGGCGGTGGGGGCTCCGGGGCGCCGCTCCCGCGACGACGGTCTCAAGGGCACCCTGGCCCGCGCCGATAACCCACCTGATGGTGGGTCCAAGCGCAGTCATCCGGTCCAAGGCCTCGGCCTGGCCAGGCGCGAGCCTTGTCCTCGCCGCCTGCATGCTGCTTCCCGTCTCCGCCCGCGGGCAGGACGGGGGCAGCCGCTCCGTGTTCGCCGAGGGGGTCGGCAACCGCGCCGTGGCCATGGGGGGCGCCTTCAGCGCGCTGTCCGATGACGCGAGCGGGCTGCTGTGGAACCCGGGGGGACTCGGCCGCGTGCAGCGCCTTCAATTCGAGGCGGGCCAATCCAGCTATTTCGGGCCCGGCACCGGCGAGTCGTACCTGCTGGCCGCGATGCCGAACTGGCGCTGGGGCGTCATCGGCCTCTCCCTCCGGCATTACGGGGTGCAGGACATCGACCAGCGCGATGACCGCAACTTCGTCGTCGCCGGACCGACGAGCGATTCTCAGACCGAGGTGACCCTCGGATACGGACGCGGGCTCGGCTCCTTCCTGAGCCTCGGCGGGGCCCTCCGGGCCCGCCACCAGAGCCTCGCCGGCTATTCCGCCAGTGGCTTCGGCGTGGACCTCGGGATCACCGGCCAGCCGTGGCTGGCGCTCGGGCGCGACGAGCCGTGGGCCGAGGACGTCACCTGGGGGTTCGCGCTCGCCAACGTGGTGCGGCCCAGCATGCGGCTCGACCGCGAGACCGTTCCCGACCCCACGACCCTGCGCACCGGGTTCGCCTGGCACCACATGATCGGCGCGGTCCGAACCCTGGTCGTGGCCGCGGACCTCGAGCGCGCGGCGGGCATGGGCGCCCGGCTGCACGCCGGGGCGGAGCTCGGGATCATCCCGGAGTTCACCCTGCGCGCCGGCCTGGACGGCCGGGCGATGACGGCCGGGACGGGGTTCCACTGGCGGGACCTGTCCTTCGACTACACCTACGAGGCCCGGGCGCTGGACGCGGTCCACCGCGTCGGCCTCTGCTACGCGCTGGGACGGACCGTGGGGGAGACCCGGGCGGCGGCGGAACAGGGCGAGGAGCGCCGACTCGAGGTCCGCATGACCGACCTGTTCCAGAGGCGGCAGTCGGACCAGATCGACTCGCTGCTGGCGCGGAGCGAGGACCGGCGCGCCGCGGGGGACTTCGACGGTGCCCTGGAGCTGTTGGGCACGGTGGCGGCGCTCGATCCCGGGCGCCCGGGGATCGCCGCGAAGCAGGCCGCCGGTCAGCGCGAACAGGGCCTCGCGCTCGAACGGGCCGGGGACTTCCCCGCCGCGATCGTGGCGTTCGGTGGCGCGTTGAGCCTCGCCCCCGACGACTCCGCCGCGGCCGCGGGCAGCGCGCGGTGCCGGGCGGAGAGCGATGCGCGCGCCCTCCGGTCGGCGACGACGCGGCAGATGTTCGCCGCCGCCCTCGACGCCTTCGGCGGCGACCGGCTGCCGGCGGCGCGCGATGGATTCCAGCGGATCCTCGGGCTCGTGCCCGAGGACCAGGACGCCTCGACCATGCTCCGGCGCACGAACGAAGCGATCGCGAAGCGCGTGGCCGGGCTGCTGCGCGAGACGGCCCGCAGCCTGGAGGGCGGCCGCACGGACGAGGCCACGGAGCTTCTCGACCAGGCCACGGCGCTGGATCCGCAGGCGGCGGGGCTGGTCGCGGCGCGCGGCGCGGTGTCGCGCGCCCAGGCCGCCACGCCGGCGGGCCGCGCCGCCGCGGCCGCGAAGCCCGCACCGCGCGCCGCCGCCGGCCCGGCCCTGTCCACGAAGGAGCTCGAGCTCCTCTACCGGCGTGGCATGACCGCCATGCAGCAGGGTCGCTCGGACGATGCCCTGAGATTCTGGGAGATCGTGTGGTCGTCCGATCCCCGGTACGCCCAGGTGAGCGACTACCTGAAGCGCGAGTACCTCACGCGAGGGATGGAGGCGTTCGCCCGCGGCCAATTGGACGAGGCGTCGGCGTTCTGGCGCCGGGCCCTGGCGGTGGATCCGACCGATGCCAAGGCGGCGGGCTACCTGGAACGGGCCCAGAAGCAGAAGTCGCGTACGCGCCAGATCCTCGGCAGCAACTGATCCCGACCATGGCCACCACGTCGGCGCAACCGAGAGCGGCCGGGCTCGCGCTGGTTCCCAGGCCCGTCACCCCCGGGTCGGACCCGGGCACGGCCGAGCCGCAGCGTCCGGCGCGATGGCTGAGCATCCGCTGGATCGTCGTCGTGACGGCGGCGGGCCTCCTGACCGCGGCGGTGCTGGCGGTCGGAGCGGTGTCCGAGCGCAACACCCGCGAGGCGCTGACGCGTGAGATCGAGACCCGGCTCTTCCTGCAGGCGGGCAATCTCGCCATGGCGGGGAGCGAGGCGCTGCTGTCGGACTTCCCCGAGCTGACGCTCCACCCGCTCGCGCGCGAGATGAAATCGCTGCAGCCGGAACTGGCGCTGGTGGAGGTGCTCGACCACGACCGGATCATCCAGGGAGACCCCGACCCGCGGCGCCTGGGCACCCGCTACGTGCCCGGCCGCACGCTGCGCCCGATCGTCTCCCACCAGCCGCAGCGCGGGGGCGAACAGCTCCTGACCGACGGCACGCTGCTGGTCGCGTCCGTGCCGGTCATGCACCGGGATGGCCGCCGGATCGGCACGGCCATGGCCGGCATCCGCCGTGACTATCTCGAGGGGGTCCTGGACCGCGTCCGCCAACAGCAGATGATCGTGCTCGAGATCGTGCTGCTGGTCGGCATCGCCACCGCGGCCCTGCTCATGTCCTTCCTGATGCGACCGGTGGCCGCCCTGCGCAAGGGCATCGAGCGCATCGGGCGGGGCGACCTGAGCACGCCGGTCCGCCTCAGGAACCTGACCGAGCTCGGCCTGCTCGGGGATGCGATCGATCACATGGCGGTGCGGCTCCGGGGCGCGCAGGCCGAGCTGGTCCAGCGCGAGCGACTGGCGCACGAGCTGGAGCTGGCACATCGGATCCAGAGCTCGCTGCTGCCCGCCAAGCCCCTGCGGCACGGTCCATTCGAGGTCCGGGGGTCGCATCGGGCGGCCGAGGAAGTGGGTGGGGACTTCTACGACCACTTCCTCCTGCCCGATGGCCGCGTCGGCGTCGCGATCGCGGACGTCTCAGGCAAGGGCCTGGCCGGGTGCATGGTCATGTCCATGCTGTCGGCGATGGTCCGCGCATACCGAGACTTGGAATTCTCCCCGTCCGCCCTGTTGACGACGCTCGACGCGCGACTGGGAGAGACCCTCGAACTCGGCAGCTTCGTGACCATGTTCTACGGCGTCCTGGACCCGCAGCGATGCGAGCTGACCTATGCCAGCGCCGGGCACTCGCCGCTGCTCGTGTACCGCCACGACGACGCCCGGGTGGAATCGTTCCGGTCCAAGGGGATCCCGCTGGGGGCCGTGCGAGGGGGGGCGATCCGCGCGACGTTGCGGGACGAGACCGGAGGCCTTCGATCCCTCGGGCCGCGAGCAGTTCGGCTTCGAGCGCCTCGAGGCCGTCGTGCGCGAATCGGCTCCCCGGGGGGCGGACGCGGTGCTCGGCGACGTGCATCGGGCGGTCGAGGCCTGGGTGAACGGCGGCCCGGCCGGCGACGACGAGAGCATGCTGGTCATCGCTCGGGTCCCGGCGCGCGCCGCCGCGCCGCCGGTGGCCGGCGCGGGGTGCAAGGACCCCTCCGCCTCCCTGGCGGCGGCCCGCGCCGCGGGCCGGTGCATCGAGGTGCACGCCGACGACCTGGTCATGAGCGGGCTTCGGGAATGGCTCGACGCCTGCCCCGGCGTCGCGGACCAGGCGGGCCCCTTGGTCGAGATCATCCACGCCGTGCTGCACGAACTGGGCATCAACATCGGCGAACACGGGTACCGCGGCGATCCCTCGCGGACGTTCGAGGTGTGGCACGTGCCGGCCCGCGCCTCGGGCCTTGCTCCCGACGGGCCGGAGGGATCGCTCCAGTTCCTGCTCCGCGACTCCGGCCAACCGTTCGATGCGGTCCGCTGGCGCGCGACCGATTTCTCCGATCGGGGTGCGTGGAGACGCGGCCGCGGCTTCGGACTCGACATCATCCACCGCGGCGCCCAGACCCTGACCTATCACCCTCGGACCCCCGAGGGCAACATCACGCTCGTCGCCTTCGATCACGACTCCGCGCGTTCGGCGCAGAAGGAGCCACGCCATGCCTGATTCGTTTGAAATCGTCGAAGGGCCCGCCACCGACCAGGTGCTGGTGCTGCGGGTCTCGGGTCGCCTCGATTCCACGACCGCGCCGCAGCTGGCCGAGCGCTGTGCGGCCGCCGCGGAGTCCGGGCGTCGCCTGCTGCTCAATCTCGAGAGCGTCAGCTTCATCGCCTCGAGCGGGGTCGGCGCGCTCCTGGCGACCGCGGAGCGCTATCGGGAGGCGGGCTCCAGCCTCCACCTGGTCGCGCTGTCGCCGTCCGTGGAATCCGTCATCCGCCTGCTGAACCTCGACGCCTTCCTGAACGTCCACGCGACGGAAGCCGGGGCGCTCGGCGAGTCGAAGGCCGCCTGATGAGCGCCGAGCCCGCCCGTCGCCCGCCGCCCGAGGACGAGTCGAGCCCCGCCTCGGGGCGAGCCTCCGATCAGGGCCGCATCGATCACGCCCTGCATCTCGCAGCCTTGCGCGAGCACAGCCTGCTCTCGCTGTCCGAGTTGAGCCAGAACCTCAGCGCCTCGCCGGACCTCTTCCACATGGCGGACCTGGTGCTCTACAACCTCATGGGCCGATTCGGCACCGCGAAGGCCGCGCTCTGGCTCCTGTCGAGCGGCGACCGGACGGCCGTGCTGATCCGGGCGCACGGGATCAGCCAGTCGCTGGCGCGTGCCACCGGCGCCGCGTGCGAGGCCACGCTCCTCCGTGACGCGGCCGTGGATCTGCAGCCGGTGCCGAAGAGCCTGATCGGCGAGGTCTTCGGAACCGACGCCGGGATCCTCGCCGAACGCACGGCATTCGAGGTGATGGCGGTGGTCACCGCGCGGGAGACGCCGATCGGCTTGGTCGCGCTCGGACCGCGGATCGGCGGGCTGGACTACGCCTCGCTCGAGATGAGCAGCCTCCAGGCCTCGTGCTCCGTGCTCGGCACGGCGATCCAGAATCTGAATCTCCACGCCCGCATGGCCGGGAACAACCTCGAGCTGCGCCGTGCCAACGATGAACTGAAGGAGCTGGCCCGGCTCAAATCCGAGCTGCTCTCCAACGTGAGCCATGAGCTGCGTACGCCGCTGACCATCATCATCGGCTATCTGGAGCTCCTGCTCGATCCCTTGATGAGCCGGGAACGCGAGCGCGAGATCATGCCGATCGTCGTGGCGGAGGCACGCAAGCTCAACGACATGGTGGGACGACTGCTGACCCTCTCGGCGTCCAGCCAGGGCAAGCTGGTGCTTCAGATGGAGACGGGCGACATCGGCAACTCCATCCGTCTCTTCTGCGAGGAACGCCGCCCGCTCATCAACTCGTATCTCCGTGAGTTCACCTGGTCGATCGAGCCGGGATTGCCGCCGGTGCGGTTCGACCGCACGCGCTTCATGCAGGTCGTCGAGGCGCTGGTGGAGAACGCCACCAAGTTCACCCCCCAGGGGACCCTGCTCCGGGTCGTGGTCCGGCAGGTGCCGGATGGCGCGCGGACCGCCGTGGCCATCGAGGTGACCGATAGCGGGCCCGGCATCGCGCCGGAGCGACTGCCCCACGTGTTCGAGTCGTTCCAGCAAGGCGACGGCTCGGCGACGCGGACCATCGGCGGCATGGGCATCGGGCTGTCGTACAGCCGCCAGCTCGTCGAGGCGATGGGGGGCCGGATCGAGGTCCGCAGCGAACTCGGCCGCGGGACCACGTTCACGATCAGCCTCGCCGGCGCCGGGATCGGCGCGCCGGCGTCCGGCGCCGGCACCCCGTCCCGCTAGGGGCGCTACGAGAGGCGCTACCGGACGACCGCGACCTTGCGCAGCATCCGCTCGGTCGATCCGTCCTGGTACCTGACCCGGATCTCCGCCAGGTAGGCCCCGTTCACGACCACCGTCCCGCGCTCGTTGCGGCCGTCCCACGTCACGTCCTGGTGGAGGCCCCGGGCCATCGGCACGTCGTCGAGCAGCGTCCTCACACGGTCACCGCGGGTCGTCCAGAGGTCGAGCCTCACCCGCGCGTCGCCTCGCAGGTAGTAGACGAAGCGGCTCGTCTGCCGGCCCGCGGCGAACGGGTTCGGGAAGTTGGCGTAGCTGTCGGTGAGCGTGGTGGCGCCGGCGGAAGCCGCCTGCGTCCAGAACGGGAAGCTCTGCCCGTTCTCGGCCGCGACCGCGACCGCCAGCAGCGGGCTGCCGGGCTGCACCACGCCGATGCCGTCGGCGCGACAACCCACCCTTAGTCCGTCGAAGGGCGCCCCCGGGCGGAGGGTGATCCGAAGCTCGATCGGCACCGGCGCTCCGCCGGGAAGGACCAGCGTCGTCGCCGCCGTCAGCAGACCGGCGGTGGTCCCCAAGGGGAGGTCCCCGGTGTCCGCCCACAGCGTATCGGCCGTGTAGGCACGGACCCGGGAGACCGCGTCGCCTAGGGCGATCGCGGTCAGCGCCGGATCCGCGGCGAGGAGCACGAGGTGATCCAGCCGGATCTGGCCATTGGGCGAGGTGTTGCGCAACGCGAGCCGCGCGGCCGGGATCTCGGCGCCGTCGGCGACCAGGACCGCCGGCATCCGGTCCTCGAATCCCACCGCCAGGTCGCGTGCCGGGGCTTCGAGCGCGGTGATCCCCGAGCTGAGCGGGAACTCGGCTCCGATATCGGGCCCCGCGGCGACCGGAGTGCCGAGGTTGGCGTCGTGCGCCAGGATGTCCGGCCCCCCGATCGTCATCTGGAACAGCCCGGCGGGGACCTGCTCCCCGGGCGCGAGCGTGACCCCGGACAGCGGCAGGGCGAAGGCGTCCCGCGTGCTCGGGAAGTTCGTGACCAGCCCCACCTCGACCCCCCGCAGGAGCACCCGCGCGCGGTCCACGAAGGCCGCCGGCGGAAGCGTGTTGCTCAGCTGGTCGCGACACCGCACCATCAGCTGGCCCAAGGTGATGGTCCCGGTCCACGCCGAGCCGGGGTGCGACAGGAGCACGGTCATGGCCAGGACGCCGGTCGATCCGACCGTTAGCGACGGCGGCAGGCCGGGGACGGCCCGCGCGCGCAGGGAGTCGCTCCGCGCCACCACCGCCACCGCGGGCCCCTCGATCGGCGGAGCCTGTTGGATCGTCGGGAGAAGCGTGCCGGTGTTGGTGTTGCGCACCTCGAAGGTGGTGGAGTCGGCCAGCCGGAGCCGCACCACCCCGACGTCGGCGGAGTCCGCGATGTCGGCGGCGATCGAGATCGTCACCGGCGTGTTGAGGGCGAGGGTGAGATCCGGCGAGAGATCGAGCGTAATCAGCGTGTCGTCGCTCGCCGTCAGCGAGCGGTCGGTCACCAGCTGGGTCCCTGCGGTCACCCGGATCCGCTTCAGCACCCGGGAGGGCCGGGAGAGGGGCGTCCGGGTCGAATCCACCAGCGTCACCCCGAAGGTGCTCAGCCGGATCTCCGGACCCAGGCCCACGGGGCCCGGGTTGGTGGCCTGCACGGTGAGCAGCGTGACCGCCGACTGTCCCCGCGCCGCGGTGCGCGCGGCGTCCGACACCACGGCCACGTCGAGCTCGGTCGCCGCGGCCACGATCCGCGTCAGGCCCGAGAGCAGCGGGTACGGCTGCCCGCGATCGAGCGCGATCCTCACCGGACTGCCGCTGATCGCGTCCTCGGCGCTCGCGACCCAGGTGGTATCGAGGATGTCCAGGGAGAGACGGAGCGACGCCTGCGCGCCCGTGCCGCCTCCGCCCCTGACCCGCACGGGTGGGGACAGGGTGAGATCGATGCGTGAGCCCGACTCCGGCAACGCCCGGAGTTCCGCATAGACGCTGGTGCCCTCGTTCGCGCCCACGCGCGCCAGCAGACTCCGCGGCACCACCGGGTCGCCCGCCTCGTTCTCGAGCCGGATGCTGACGTTCCTCAGCAGGATGTCGGAAACAGCCGATCCGCCGGGGTGAGTGAACGTCAGCGTGAGCGGCACGACACCGGTCTGTCCGCGATTGACCGAGAACGGCATGGATTCGGTCGAGTACATGAGCAGGCTGTCGGCGCCGGCGAAGATCTGATGCGGGCTCGTCGACGCCGGCAAGGTCTGATTCAGGATGCCGGTGCCGAGTTCGAACCCCGACGCGTCCGCCGACAAGGTCGTCGTGCCGGTCGAGTCGGCGCGCAGCGTCCAGTCGAAAGTGCCCTCCGTTCCGGGCGCGAGGTCGAGCGAGGCGGGGGTCGGCCCGCCCACCACCGACAGCCTGCCGTCGCCGGAGGCCTTGAGGGCGGAGGGCGTGATCGCCGTGATCGCCTGCAGGCCCAGGTTGCGGACCGTCATGTGGGCGGTGACGGCGTCGCCCACGACGCTGACCGAGGCCCCCATCACCAGCGAAGCCAGCAGGTGCGAGGTGCTCATCAGGAGCGCGCCCGGGTTGGCGATCGGCCGGTCGGTGGGGCCGTCATTGGCCGAGGTGACGGTGAGCCCGCCGATCGGGATGACGAGCCGCACGCTCGCCGAGTCGGCGGCCGCCGAGGAGGGCGCCACCGACGCGAACAGCCTCACGCCGGCGCGGCCCAGGGGTTCGGACAAGGTCGCGCTGGACCATCGGCCCGCGATGAAGCTCATCGCCCCCAGGTCCACGTCGTCTCCGGTCCCGCGGTCGAAGGTCCCGTCGCCGCCGTCCTTCCAAAGGTGGAGCTCCCGCAGGTCGGCGGCGGTCGCGGTGCCGTCATTCGCCAGACGCACGCCCTCCAGCACATCGTCGCGGTAGCCGTTCCGCGGCACCGTCCAATCCAGGGCCAGGGTCGGCACGTCGTCCGGACTGAGGCTGACGGCCGGGGCCCCCCAGTTCACGATCTGGTCGGCCGTCATCCCGTCCACGGTCCATGCGGCGCCCGAGTTGAGCGGAAACCGCGCCGAGAGGCTGGTGAAGTCGGCGAACTGGAGCGCGGATTCGACATTGACGGCCGCCCCGATCACATCGCCATCGGTGGCCGCGGTGCTCGACAGGTCGCCGGTCAGGTACAGGTCCCGGGAGGCTCCGGGCGGAACGCTCCACGAGAAGCCGGAGAAGGCCGCCCGCCCGACCAGGAAGTACCCGGTGGCGAGCACGGGGCCATTCGGTGCGTCCGCGCGCAGCTGGAGACTCTGCACCTCTCCGTCCAACTCGGACTGGCTGGCGACCGCCGGGGTGCGCGTCAGGTTGGTCAGCGTGAGCCCGGTGAGCGTCTTGGTCGAATCGGCGTAGGTGTTCCGGCCGACCAGGTGGGCGAGCACGATCTGCGTGTCTCCCGGGGCGGCGCTGCCGGCGGCGATGTTCTGGGTCGTGAAGGTCATCCGGTCGATGGTGCTGATCGTCATGGTGACGGGATTCAACAGTTCGCCGTCGCGCGGACCGTCGTTGCTGCTCGCCATGCCCAGCCCGACGATCGGGGAAGCGGGTAGCGAGAAGCGCACCGTGCGGCTCTCGGTGGCGTCGCGTGCGACGTCGCACGAGATGAAGACGCGCTGGCCTCCCGGCGGCACCGGCAGCGAGAAGCCGCCCAACGCCCAGACCCCGCCGATGAAGTACAGCGGTCCCAGCAGGCGGTCCGCCGTGCCCGACGCGGGGTCGGGCTCGAACACCCCGTCGCCGTCGTCCGCCCATGCCTCGACGCGCGGGATGTCCAGGAGCGGCTGCGCGTCGCCGTGGTTCTGGACCACCAGGAACTGCAGCGTGTCCGTCTGGTATCCGTTGGCGGGGATCACCACGTCGAGGGCGTTGTTGCGAGCCGAGCCGGTGAGCAGGTCGGGGGTGGCCTGGCCGGCGACCGCGATCTGCGCGAGCGACATCCCGTCCACGGTGAAGCTGCCGTCGGGCGCGAGCGGCCACGCGCCGGTGAGCAGGACGCCCTTGGAGAAGATCAGGTCGGGTGCGCCCGGGATGGACACGTCGAGCAGGTCGCCGTCCCGCGCCTTGAGCGAGGCGCCCGAGGCGACCTGGAACCGCGTCGTCGTCCCCGGCCCCAAGGTCACCGTCAGTCCGCCGAACACGGCGCGCCCGCCGGAGAAGGACGACGTGGCGATCGGATCGGTCTCCAGCCGCAACGATAGCGGCAGCCACTCGGCGTCGCGTTCCGACGGGGTTCCGGGTCCGCTGCTGGTGTTCTGGAACGTGACCGAGGTCAGCGTCTCGGGCTGCGCGCTGAGGTTCTGGAGGCTGAACTGGAATACCGTGATCCCGGACTCTCCCGGCAGCAGGACGCCGGCGGTCTGAGGCGACGCCGCCGCGACGATCCGGCTCGGACCCGGACCGATCGTGATCACGCGGGAGCCGGCCACCGCCGCGTCGAGCGGGCCGTCATTCCCGCTGGAGACGTCCACGCCCGTCGTGCCCGGGCCCTCGAACCCCAGCTCGATCCTCCGGCCGATCCCGGCGCTGTCCGCGACGTCGGCCGACGCGAAGATGCGGCGGCCGCCGGCGGGGATCGGGATGAATAGTCCGGAGACCGTCCAAGCCGATCCATTCCAGGCTGTGACGCCGAGCGGGAAGTCGTCCCCGGACCCGGCGTCGAAGACGCCGTCCCCGCCATCGCCCCATAGCTCCACGCGCCGCAGGTCGAGCGAAGGCGCGGCGTCGCCGCGGTTCACGAGGCTCACGCCCTTGAGGACGTCCGGCTCGTAGCCGTTGGGAGGCAGGGTCGCATCGAGGGCGAGGACACGGACGGCGCCGACCGAGATGAGGGAATCCGGATGGGCGCGCACCGTGATCTGAGCCGCCGCCATGCCGTCCACGGTGACACCCCCGGCGGGGTTCACGGGCCAGGGATTCAGGAATGTGACGACCTGGTCGAACCCCACATCCGACTCGCCGTCGATCCCGAGGTCCAGCACGTCCCCGTCGCGGGCGGTGAGCGGGACGTCCAGAACCAGGTGGAGCCGGACCAGCGACCCAGCCGGAACGCTGACGCCGAGCGTGTCGAAGGCGACCGCGCCGCCCCCCGCGCGCGCCTGGGCGAGCAAGCTGTCGGCCGATGGGGCGAAGCTGCCGTCGCCGTCGTCGCGGTAGAGACGCACGTCGCCGAGCTCGGCATCGAGCTCCGCCGGCGTGCCGGACCCGGCCGTGCGGTTGCTCAGGACGAGCCGGTCGAGGCGGCTGGCCGCCGCGGACGAGTTGAGCACGGTGAGCGTCATGAGCCGGACCGTCTGGGTCCCGGGCCATTCCGTGACCGTGGGCTGCGCCGCGGTCACCTGGATGCCCGGGGCGAGGGCGACGTAGACGGTCGCGGAATCGGCCCGGTCCCCGGCACGTGGATCCGCCTGGTCCGATCCCTGGATCGCCGCGTGGTGGGTGATCGTCGTGCCCCCGGTGCCCAACGCCACGGTCGTCCGGACGGTCAGCGTGGCCGAGTCGCCGGCCGCGAGCGAGCCGAGCGACCAGGTCGCGGGCGGCAGGTAGGCCCCGCGGCTGGGCGTGGCGCTCACGAAGTCCAGCCCGGCGGGCAGCGAGTCACGGACCGTGATGCCGGTCGCGGCGTCGGGGCCGCGGTTGACCACCGTCAGCGTGAAGGCGACCGGGTCGGTCTCGCGCGGCGACGGGTGATCGGCCTCCATGCGCAGCGCCAGGTCCGAGGCCTGGACCCGGATCGTGGCCGAGCCCTGGTCGTCGGAGTTGTTGGAATCGGTCTGATCGAGTGCCGACAGCGAGGCCAGGTTGGTGATGGCCGTCCCGGTCGTCCCCGTGTCCACCACCGCCGCGATCGCGAGCGTCGCCGAATCGCCGCTGACCACCGAGCCCAGGGTCCAGATGCCGGTGGCAGGGTCGTAGACCCCGCGGCTCGGGACGTACGTCCGATACGTGACCCCCCGTGGGAGCGTGTCCTGCAAGGCCACCCCGGTCGCATTCTCGGGGCCGAGATTCCTGACCCGGATGGTGTAGGTGACCAGGTCCCGCTCGTTGGGCGTCGAATCGCTGACGGTGGCCGTGACGGCGAGGTCCATGGAGGCCACGTCGCGGAAGCTGGACCAGAAGTACACCTTGCCGCTGGTGTTGACCGCCGCATCGGTGCCCAGCTCGAATCCGTCCGACAGGAACGCCTGCGTGCCGTTGGCGTAGGGGGCGAGCGGGAGCGTGGGCAGGGTGACATCCCCGTTCACGGAGCCGGTCCGCCACACCGCCGGGGCGGTGTCCTGGCGCTTGACGAGCAGGTGCCGCGGGCGGAACCCCACGCCGGTGATCGGGCGGTCGTCC
>VBPB01000233.1 GCA_005893365.1 Candidatus Eiseniibacteriota bacterium | reverse complement strand
TCTCGCCCAGCATGCGGGCCGAGGACTTCAGGCCGCGCAACCGGATGTACGTGGCCAAGGAGACCGCACGGGAGTTCATCCGCCAACGGCCGCACGACCGCATCGGCCTGGTGGCGTTCGCGGCCACCGCCTTCACGCAGTGCCCGTTGACGCTCGACCACGCGGTGCTCGACGAGCTGCTCGATGGCCTCGACTTCGGCATGGCCGAGGACGGCACCGCGATCGGCATGGGCCTCGCGACCTGCGTGGCGCGCCTCAAGGAGAGCCGCACCCCCAGCAAGGTGGTGGTGCTGCTCACCGACGGGCAGAACAACCGCGGCGCCATCGATCCCCTCACCGGCGCCGAGCTGGCGCGCGTGCTGGGGATCCGCGTGTACGATCCGGTGCTCGGCCGCCGCATGGAGATGGTGCGCATGGACGTGGACGAGGGGGCGCTGCGCGAGATCGCGCACCGCACCGGCGGACGGTTCTACCGCGCCCTGGATACCGACGCGCTGACCGGGATCTACGCCGCCATCGACCGGCTGGAGCGGGCGCCCATCCACGCCATCGAGTACAAGGAGTTCGTGGACCTGGGGCCGCTGCTGCTGGGATGCGCGGCGGCGCTCATGCTGCTGTACGGACTGTGCGCCTCCACCTGGGCGTTCCGCCTGCCATGACGGCCCGGGCCGGCACCGCGCGCGCGCGAGGAGGGATCCGATGAGGTTCGCCTCCCCGATCTGGCTCTGGCTGCTGGCCGGGCTCGTCCCCCTGCTGCTGCTCGAATGGCGCGCGGCCCGGCGCGCCGAGGAGGGGCTCAAGCGCCTGGTGGGCACCCGCGCCGATCACGTGCAGCTCGGTCAGTGCCGGCCCGGGCAGCGCCGGCTGTCGCTGGCGCTGCGCACCGGCGCCTTCGTGGTGCTGGTGCTCGGGGCCGCCGGCCCGGAATGGGGGCGCGAGATGGTGCGCTACCGGGCGAACGGCTCGGACGTGGTGCTGCTGGTGGACGTGTCGGCGAGCATGGACGCCCGCGACGTGCCGCCCAGCCGGATGGAGGAGACCCGGCGCGAAGCCCTCGCCGTCTTGGACCGGCTGAGCGGGTGTCGGGTGGGGGTCGTGGCCTTCGCGGGCGACGCGGTGCGGCTCTGCCCGCTGACGCTGGATCGGGGTGCGGTGCGGCTGGTGCTGGAGACGCTGCGGACCGGCTCGGTGAGCGAGCCGGGGACGGACCTGGGACGCGCGCTGCGCATGGCCGCGAAGGTCCTGCCCGGCGGGCGGCGGAGCGAGCAGGTCATCGTCCTGTGGACCGACGGCGAGGATCTGGAGCGCGGGGCGGGGGAGGCGGTCGAGGACCTGGCCAGAAGCGGCGTGCGCGTGATAACGATCGGGGTCGGGACGCGCTCCGGCGACGTGGTGCCGGTCCTCGACGATCAGGGCCTGTCGGTCGACGTCAAGCGCGACGCCGGCGGCCGCGCGGTGCAGAGCCGGCTCGACGAGGCGCTGCTGCGCTCGATCGCCCGCCGCACCGGCGGCGCCTACGTCCCGGCCTCGCGGCCGGGCGGCGAGCTGCCGCGGCTGCTGGGGGCGCTGGGCGCGGTCTCGCGCGGGGCGCGCGGCGAGCGGCTGGTGGAGCGGGCGGTGCCGCGCTTCCCGTGGTTCGCGGCGGTGGCCGCCGCCCTGCTGGCCTTCGAGCTGGGGCGCTCCAAGCGCCGACGCCCGGAGGCGAGCGCCCGGGGTGCCTCGCGCCGCCGCGCGCGCGCGGCCTCGGGCGAGCCCGCCGCGGCCCCGGCGACGTCGCCCGCGGGGTCGCCCCCGGGGTCCCCAAATCGCGCGGCGCTGGGGCTGGTGGCGTTGGGGCTGGCGCTGGCGGTCCCCGCGCGCGGGCAGACCGACTGGGCGCGGGGCGACGACGCGTTCCGGCATCGCCGCTACGCGGTCGCCGAATCGCTCTACGCGCGCCGGGCGGGCGACCAGGGGCCCAAGGCGGTGCGCATCAACCGCGCGACCGCGGCCGCCCTCGCGGGCCGGGGGGCGATGGCCGAGAGCCTGTTGGCGTCGCTCGCCCAAGCCCCCGGGTCCACGGGCGGGACCGCGGCCTACAACCTGGGGACGCTCGAGGCCACGCGGGGCGCCTACGACGACGCGCTGCAGACCCTGCGCCACGCGCTCGAGCGCGATCCCACCGATGCCGACGCGCGGTACAACCTCGAGCTGGTGATGCGCCGCAAGCGCGAGCAGGCGCAGCACTCGGGATCGCCCCCGCCGTCGCCGAGTCCCTCGGCGCCCACGCCGCAGGGGGCGGGGCCCGAGCCACGCCCCGGGTCCTCCTCGCCGCCGCCGGCCCCGCCGTCGCCTTCGGGGCCGCCGCCCAAGCCCACCCCCGGCCCGACGGGGATGGACCGGCGCACCGCCGAGCAGTTGCTGGGGAGCCTGGACGAGTTGGAGCGGCTCGAGCGGCAGCGCATGCATCCGGTCAAGTCGATGCGCGAGCGGCGCGGGCGGGACTGGTGAGGCGCCGCGGGGCCTGGGCCCTGGCGCTGGCGGGGCTTGTCGCCTGGAGTGCCGCCGCGGCGGCGGCCGAGGTCGCCGCCCGCCTCGCGCCCACCACGATCGAGGTGGGGGATGCGGCGACGCTGACGCTGGTGGTGCGCGGGGCCTTAGGGCCGGTCGGGGAGGCCGTGTTCACCCCACCGCCGGGCGTCGAGATCCTCGGCAGGGGTCGCTCGCAGAACTTCACCGGAGCCGGCGGGCACGGCGCGGTGGAGACGGTGTTCCGGTTCGAGCTGTCGGCCAACGCGCCCGGCCGCTACCCGATCGGCCCGGTCGCGGTGCAGGTCGGCAAGGAGACCTTCCGCAGCGCCCTGCTCACGCTGCAGGCGACCGCGGCCGAGCGGCGCATCGCGGGGACGAGCCGCTCGTCCGGGCCCGCGTCGCTGGTGGTGGACCTGCTCCCCGAGGCTCCGCTGGCGGGGCAGCCCTGCGTGCTGCGGGTGCGGCTGGTCCTGCGCGCCACGCTGGCCGAGGATCCGCAGTACACCCCGCCGGTGACGCCCGGGCTCTGGACCGACAAGACCGGAACGCCCCAGTCGTACTACGCCGACGAGCACGGCGAGCGCGTGCTGGTCACCGAGACCCGCACGCGCGTCTACCCGCTGTCGGCCGGGGAGGTGACGGTCGGCTCGGCCGAGGCCAGGCTCGAGCTGACCGGGTCGGGTCGCGACGCGCAGGCCTGGAGCGGCGACCGGGTGCCGCGCCGGGAGGTGGCGCTCCACAGCGCGCCGCTCAAGGTGCGGGTGGCGGCCCTGCCGCCGGGGGCACCGGCCGGCTTCGCCGGCGCGGTCGGCGGCCTGTCGGTGCGCTGGACCGCCGACCGCGCCCGCACCTCGCTGGACGTGCCGGTGGTGCTGAGGCTCGACGTCCGCGGGGTGGGGAACCTGCCGCTGGTCCGCGCCCCCGAGCTCAGGGGCAGCGCGATCGAGGTGTTCGCGAACGCGGTCGAGGACAGCCTGCCCGCCCCGGGCAGCGACGGGCCCGGACGGCGGCGCTTCCAGTGGACGGTCCTGCCGCGGCGCTTGGGCCGGCTGAGCCTGGCCGCACCCGCGTTCGCGTGGTTCGACCCGGCGAGCCACGCGTACGCGCGCGCCGAGGTCCCCCCGGTCGGACTCGAGGTGGGCCCGCCGCTCTACCCCGGCGCCGACGATGGCGTGGGCTGGCCGGCGACGTTCGCCCGTCATCCGGTGGATCCGGGGGCACGGGCGGCCGCCCCCTGGGCCTGGGGTCTGGCGGGGCTCATGGTGGGTGGGGCGATGGTGCTGTGGCGCGGCGGCTCACCGGCGGGCGCGGCGGGGCGCGGGCAACCGCTCGAGTGGCTGCGCGCGGTGGGACGCGCGCGCGGGCCGGACTTCTGGCGCGCGGCGGACGAGGCCGCGGCCTGGCTCGCCGAGCGCGGGGGCGGCCTCGAGGGACTCCGCGGGCGCATCGCCACGGCACGCTTCGCCGGACTGGCGGCCGACGAGGAGAGCGTGCGCCGCCAGCTGATCGAGCGCATCGCCGCCGCACTCCCGCCCAAGCCCGCGCGCACCGCGCGCCGCGCCGGCGCGGTGGGGCTGGTGGCGGCGGCGATCCTCGCCTGCGTGCTGCTCGGGCCGCGCCCGGGGGACGAGCGGGCGCGCGCGGCGGTCGCCGCCGGCGACCGGGCGGCGCGCGGCGGCGATCCGGACCAGGCGCGCTCGCAGTGGGGGGCGGTCTGGCGCGAGGGCGGACACCATCCCGGGCTCGCCGCCCGCCTGGCCTGGACCGAGATGCAATCGGGCTCGCCGGGAGCCGCGGCCGCCTGGGTGGTGCGCGGGGAACGGGCCGGCGCGCGCGACCCGGCGCTGGGCTGGATCGCCGGGCGCGTGCGCGAGGGGGGCGGGCTCACCGGGGATGCCACGCCGCGCTGGCCGGTCCGGCCGCTCGAGTGGGCGATCGCCGCCCTGCTGCTCGGGGCCCTCGCGGGGGCCCTGTGGCCGCGCCGCGTCCCGGCGATCGCGGCCGCACTCCTGTCGCTGGCGGCCGGGCTCGCGGGTCCGTTCCAGCAACGGCTGGACGCGGCGATCGACCGGGGCGTGGTGCAGGAACCGGTGACGCTCGCCGGGGCCGGCCTCGATCTCCAGCCGGGCCAGGTCGTGCGCGTGCTCGAGCAGCGCGCGGGACGCGCACGCGTCGACGCCGGCGGCGGCGCCGCGGGATGGGTCGCCGATTCCGCCATCGACATCGTCCGCAGCACCCCCTAGTGTCTTCC
>VBPB01000234.1 GCA_005893365.1 Candidatus Eiseniibacteriota bacterium | reverse complement strand
CCGAGGGGATTCCGGAACGTGGCCTGGACCTGCACGTTGCGGGTCGCCTCGTCAACCTGCGAGTTGATGGCCGTGATCGTGCCGACCGACCGGGTGAGCCGCATGCTGTCCGCGGCCACGCGGACCTGGGCGCCGACCTTGAGTGAGGCGACGTCCTGCTGCGGCACGGAGAAGTTCACGTAGATCGGATCCATCGACTGCAGGGGAACGACCGGGTCGCCCCCCTTCAGGTACTGGCCCAGGTTCACCTGCCGGAGCCCCAGCACGCCGGCGAACGGGGCCCGGATGGTCTTGCGCTGGATCGTGGCCCGCATCTCGCCCACGTGCGCCTCCGCGGTCTTGGCCTCGGCCGCGAAGCGGTCGTGCTCCGCCTCGGCCACCACGCCCTTCTCGAGCAGCTGGGTCGCCCGCGCGAGATTGAGATTCGCGAGCTCGCTTTGCGCCGCCGCGGCGGCCAGCTGCGCCTGTTCCTGATCGGTATCGAGCCGCACCAGCACCTCGCCCGCGGCGACCTTGCGGCCCGAGTCGAACTCGATCCGGTCGACCAGGCCGGGCAGATCGGCGCTCACCGTGACGCCGTGCACGGCCATGACGCTCCCGATCGCGCTCAGGGACGCCGGCCACTCGTCCTGCCGCGCGACCACCGTGGTCACGGCCTCGGGCGGCATCTGGAACGACGCGTGCTGGGCGATCGCCGCCCGGATCTGCGCGACCTTCACCAGGCCGAGCGTGGTGATGAACAGCGTCATCACCGCCAGCATGAACACCATGCGCTTTCTCATCTCGAGCCTCCGGTAAGTGCGGTTTCGTCTACCTGGACCCCGCGGTCTTCGATCAGCGACCCGCGGGCGCGCGCCATCTCGGTCCGCGCCCGCCGGTAGTCGGTGAGCGCCGAGATCTCATCGAGCCGCGCGCGGGAAAGATCGTTCTGGCGCGTCAGCACCAGGAAGTTGGTGGTGAGCCCGGTCGCGAACCGGTCGCGTTCGGCCGAGAGCTGCGTTTCCGCGGCCTCACGGCCGGCGCGGGCCGCGCCGATGCGCTGGTCTGCGGTCTCGAGCGCGGCGGCGGCGTCGAGCACCTCGGCACGGATCGCCTTGCGCACGCTGGCCAGCTCGGCCTCCGCCTGGCGCTCCACCCGGCGGGCCGCCTCGGCACTGCCGCGCGCCGCCCGGTTGCGGATCGGCAGGCCCAACACCAGCGCGACCCGCGCGGCGTCGAAGTCGCCGTCCCCCAGGGTCTCGAACGACTGGCCGAGGCCGCCGCTCAGCCGACCCGGGATGCTCCCGCCTGGCCCCGACGGACTGGCCGAGCCGGCGAGGCCGAAACGATCGTAGGAGACGACCGCATCCAGGCTGGGCCAGATTCCATTGCGGGCGAACCCCGTCTCCGCCCGCCGGCGCTCCACCACGGATGCGGCGAGCTCGAGCTCCGGGCGGCTCGCGAGCGCGTGTCGCATCGCGGCGGCGACATCGATCGGCGTCGTGTCGACTCCCGCGCTCTCGGCCGGAGCGAGCTGCGCCTCCCACAGCGGATCACCGGCGCCCGTCAGGATCAGCAGCTTGAGGGTGTTCTCCGAGCGGGCTTGGGCTTCGCGGGCGGCGAGCAGCTCGCCCAACCGCCGCTCCCGCTCGGCCTGGGGCTGCGCCAGCTCGGTCCTCGGCACGGTGCCGGTCCGCACGCGGGCTTGCGTCTCCACCAGCTGCGCCTCCGCGAGCCGCACCGCCTCTTCGCGCACCTGGACGCCGAGCCGTGCCGCAACCAGCGTCCAGTAGGACTGCTCGACGGCGGCGATGGTCTCGCTGACGGCGCGACGGAGCGAGGCGATCGCGCCCCGACGGTCCGACCGGGCCGCGCGCACGTCGCGCCGCGCCGCGTCGGTGGCGAGGTCGCGCAGGAGCGGCTGGCGGAACTCGATGCCGACGCGCGTGCGGAAGGCCGGGGACAAGAGGGCCAGCGTGCCATCGGTCGTCTCGCGCGAGCCGCTCGCCCGCAGCGCCACCACACCACCGCTCGGAAGCAGCTGCTCGAGCGAAACACCGGCCTCTCGGGCCCGGGCCTCGGGAGCGATCGGAGTGACGGCTCCCGGATACGCCGAGTTCAGCGGTTGGCTCGACTTGGACCAGCCGCCGCTCAGCTCGAGGATCGGGTCGTAGGCGCCCTTGGCCGCAGTCTCGCGCGCCCGGGCGGCGGCGAGCGCGTGCCGCTCGATCACGAGCCCCTCGTTGCCGCGCAGCGCGAGGCCGATCGCCTGGTCGAGCGTCAGGTCGCGCTGGGCGGAGAGTGCCGCACCCGGCACGACGCTGGAGAGCACCAGCGCCACTGCCAGCGTCCGCACCGGCGACGGGATCTTCATTGCGCACCTTCCTTGAGGTCCGCCTTCTGCAGGCGGGCGTCGATCGCGGCCGCGAAGCGCTTCAGTTGGTCGGGATCGAGCGAGGCGAGCGCGTGACGCTCACACCCGTTGAGCTGCACCCCGCCCTCGACGAGCTGCTGGAGCGTCCCGCGTGGGTCCGCTACGAATCGGCGACGCAGCGCCTCGTCCGTTGCCAACAACCCGATCACACGTTCGACGTAGGCCTGGCTCATGGTCGTTCTCCTCGCATCACGCCATCACCAAGTTCCGTGCCGAACCTGAGAAAGTGCGGCGGGGCCGTGCGATGAAATGGTTTGCCGCGTGGAAGGTCGATGAACCGGACGCCAGGGGCCGATATCCGGTGTAGTGAAATCGACAGGTGTCGATCGGTCGGGGGGAGTTGGGGTCGAACAAGACGCCGGGCCCCTTGCGGGACCCGGCGTCGCGGCTGATCGGCCCGCGGACTAGAACCGATAGGCGAGACCCACCGTGCCGCGCTCCATCCAGATCGGATCCGCTTTGCCGGCGGTGGAGAGGCCGGCCGCGTCCCTCGATGGAAACGCCGCGAACTCGCGAAAGTCCGCGCGCACCGCCCACTGCGAAGCCAGGCCGTAGCTCGCGCCGGTCCCGAAGTTGATGGCGAACGCCGTCTGCGACTTGTCCAGTGCCGGCAGCCGGTCCGAGTCGGTGTTGGACAGGAACGTGACCGCTCCGGCGCCGCCCGCGAGGTACGGTGTCCAGTGTGAGTTGTTGGGCCAGCTCGCCCGGAGATTCGCCTGGTAGGCCAGGATGTGCGGGGTCTTCATGTCCTTACTGGTGCCCGGCCCCAGCGTCACCCTCTGCGAGACCGGGATCATCCAGGTGAACTCCCCCTCGACCGCCAGGTTCCGGGTCAGGTGGTAGGTCAATGCGGCGACCGCCGGAATGTCGATGAAGCGGTCCGGCAGCGCGGTGTCGTTGTGATTCAGGGCCTGAACGCCGCCCATGAGCGATACCTCGGCCCCCGGATCCAGGCCGTTGCCGTCCGCGAGCGCGTCGCCGGCCGTGGCCCCCACGATCAGCGCCGCGAGCGCCGCGGCCACGAATGCCCCTCTCATGATGTTCATCGCACTCCTCCTCTGCCGCTGCTGCCTCATGACCGGGTCGCGCGGAGCGGGACCCGAGAGCCGGTGGCGGCGCAGCGAGCCGCCGCCCGCCCGTGCTTCGCGTTCCATGCCGCCCATCTCAAGGCGCGTGCCAGCCTGGGCCACGGAGGGCTCGGCGACCGGGACCGCAATCGTGCGCGGCAGATGCGGGGGGAAGATGTCCGCCAGGCGGAGACGAGCGTGGTCGCGACCGCTGCGGGAAAATCGACAGAGTGTCGGCCGGTCCGCACCTCCTGAGGGTGGAGGCCCGCAGTCAGCGCCTAGCGGAGGCCGTGCTTCTCGAGGCGCGAGTAGAGCTGGGCGCGCGTCAGGCCGAGCAGGCGGGCGGCCTTGGACTTGTTGCCCTTGGCCTGGCTCAGGGCCTTCGCGACCAGGCCGCGCTCCACCGCTCCCAGGTCCATGCCGGTTCCCGGATGGATCCCGTTCTGGCCCGCCCCACCATCGACCCGGGCCGCCGCGGCCTCGCCGTTTCGGCTCACCACCGTGGGAAGATGCTCGCGCGCGATCAGGCCCCCGTCACAGAGGAGGATCGCCCGCTCGATCGCGTTACGCAGCTCGCGCACGTTTCCCGGCCACGCATAGGCGACCAACCACTCCCGCGCGTCGCGCGAGATCCCGGCCGCGGGCCGGCCCATGGTGCGGCCCAGGTCCTCGAGGAAGGCGTCGGCCAGGGCCAGGATGTCCTCGGGCCGCTCGCGCAGGGGCGCGATGGGGATCTCGAAGACGTTGAGGCGGTAGTAGAGATCCTCGCGAAACGCCCCCCGCGCGATGGCCGCGGCCAGGTCGCGGTTGGTGGCGGCGATGACGCGCACGTCGGCCTTGAGCGTCCGGGTCCCGCCCACGCGCTGGAACTCACGCTCCTGGAGCACGCGCAGGAACTTCGCCTGCACCTGCGGGCTCATCTCCGCGATCTCGTCCAGGAACAGCGTCCCTCCCGCCGCCTGTTCGATCCGGCCGATCTTGGTGGCGAAGGCGCCGGTGAAGGCGCCCTTCTCGTGGCCGAACAGCTCCGATTCGAGGAGCTGCTCCGGGAGCGCGGCGCAGTTGATGGCGACGAACGGCTTGCCCGCCCGCGCGGAGCCCTGGTGGATGAGTCTGGAGACGACCTCCTTGCCGGTCCCCGACTCACCGGTGATGAGCACGGTCGTGTCGGAGGGCGCCACGCGCCCGACGTGCAGCAGCGCATCCTTCCAGGAGCGCGAGACCCCCACCACCCGGTCGTTCCCGCGCGATTCCAGCTCGCGCGTCAGGGTCTGGACCGTCGCGGCCAGCCGCTCGGCGCGCTCGCGCGCCTCGGAGGCCACGCGCGCCTCCTCGGCCAGCTGCTGGTGCGAGAGCATGAGCGCGATGCGATCGGCGAGGCGCATCGCCACCTCCGCGTCCTCCCGGTCGTAGCGGGACGGCTCGCGGTGGAAGATGCTGAGCCCACCGCGCACCTCACCCGAGAGGCCCACCGGGACCCGCAGCCAGGAGCGCATGCCCGTGGAGACGATCAAGCGATTGCGCTCGGTCTCCGGGGACAGCTCGGCCGGGATGTCGTGGACGATCTCGAATTCATCCCCGCGCCGCCCCAGCTCGTCCTCGTCGAGCATGACCGGCTCGGTGGGGGGAGCGATGTCAGCCTCGCCCGCCAACGCCACGACCTGGATGGTGCGGGCGCGGACGTCCAGCCCGGTCATGGCCATCAGGTGGTGCGGAAGGATGGGCTGCATGGCGTCCGAGAGGCGGGCGAAGACCTCGCGCACGTCGAGCGACTCGGCCAGCGTGCCGAGCAGGGCCTCCATCCGATCGAGCCGCTCGCGGCGCCGGCGCTCGGCGTCCCAGATCCGCCAGTGCTCCACGGCCGAGCCCAGCAGGGCTGCGATCGGACGCAGGAGCTCCTGGTGCTCCTCGGTGAAGGCGTGCGGCTGGTAGGCCGCCAGCCACACACCACCCCGCAGCGTCTGACTCGAGCGGAACGGTTCCCACATCCCCGATCGCACGCCGCCGGCGAGGGCACGCGCGTCGCAGGGAAAGTCCGGGTCACATTCGATCCGCGCATCCTCGATGCGCGAATTCGGTCCGGGCCGTGGGCGCATCCGCGGGGACCAGGACGTCAGCGGGATCGGGTCCAGGCACTCCAGGGCGTGCGCCATGCAGGGGACCGTGCTGGCGTGCAGCACCGCCCGCTCGCCGTCGAGGAGGCGAACGACGCCCATGTTGTCGAAGGGGATGAGCCTGCGGATGGAAGTCGCCACGCGGTCGAAGACGACCTGCAACTCCAGGGTCTCCGAGGCGATCTCGGCGATCTCCGAGAGCACGGCAGCGGCGGCCCGCGCATCAATGCCGGGGTTGTCGCGGACGAGGAGCGTCATGATCGAGGTTGGATGCGGGTTGTCGTCGACCGGACACATCGTTCTTGCCGAAGGGCCGAGTTGACATGGCCCTGACACCCGTGACAGGTGCTTCCCCTCGAATCCACGGGAGCCTCCCACTCGTCCGCCCACAGCAACCGATTGGGGCCATGCGCGTTGCCTGGCGCTCGCGGACAACATCGGGGCGCCGACCGGCGCCCCGATGTTCGCGATCGGCCGACCCGGCCTACATCAGCACGGTGCCCGTCCTGAGCAGATAGGCGAAGCGACCGCGCTGATCGGCGTTGAGCAGGGCGTGGATGCGGGCCAACGAGTCCACGACCTTCTCCTGCACCCGCTCCGCGCTCCGGGTGCGCAGGCGGGCCGCCTCGGCCGCCTTGTCGCGGTCGAAGCTCTCGCCCTGAGCGGCATCGGCGAGCAACGCCAGCGCGCGCCGGTCATCGACCTCCGACTGAGCGCGTTCGGTCCTGAGGTCGTTGAGGATCGTGGCCAGATCCACCACCTGCGGCTCCTCCAGACCGAGCTTCCAGGCCAGGAAGCGGAGCGGGCGCCGCACGCCGAACGACTCGCCGGGATAGTGGTGATGCTGATAGCGGTGGGTGGACCACTCGGCGCCCGGGGCTCCGCAGCCGCAGCCGCGGTGGGCATGGGATGAGTGACACATGAGACTTCCTCCTCTCGCCGGGGCATAGCCGCCGGCGGATCGAAGGCGCGGGCACCATGCCTCGCGCCGATGCAAAGGCTAGCACCGTCAGGGCGCGGGCGTCGAGTGCCGATCCCGAACGGCGTCCGGCGACCGCTCGCGCACGCAGGCGGCGGCGCGGCCCAAGAGCAGCGTGCGTTCGCGCCGATTCTGCGTGAGCGCCGCCGCGCGCTCGAACTCCACCCGCGCCTCGTCCAGGCGCCCGAGCTTCACCAGGAGGTCGCCGCGCACGCTCGGCAGCAGGTGGTAGCTCCGGAGCGCCGGCTCCGCCACCAGCGCGTCGACGCGCGCGAGGCCCGCGGCCGGGCCCAACGCCATCCCGATGGCGACCGCGCGGTTGAGCTCCACGATCGCGGACGGCGCGATCCGCGCCAGCGCCTCGTAGAGCGCGGTGATGCGGGCCCAGTCGGTCTCCGCCCCGATGCGTGCCCGGGCATGGCAGGCGGCGATCGCGGCCTGGAGCGCGTAAGCGCCCTGCGCGCCGCCCAGCCGTTCGGCGCGCTCCAGCGCCGCCAAGCCGCGGCGGATCAAGACGTGATCCCAGCGGCCACGATCCTGATCGAGCAGCAGGATGGGCTCGCCCGCCGCGCCGACCCGGGCGGCGGCGCGCGAGGCCTGGATCTCCATCAGCGCGACCAGGCCGTGGACCTCCGGTTCGCCCGGCGCCAGCTCGGCGAGGATGCGGCCGAGGCGGAGCGCCTCCTCGCACAGCGCGGGGCGCATCCAATCGTCCCCCGCGGTCGCCGAGTAGCCCTCGTTGAAGATGAGGTAGATCACGCCGAGCACCGAGTCGATCCGGGCGGCGCGCTCCTCCCCGCGCGGGACCGCGAAGGACTCGCGCGCCTCGGCCAGGGTGCGCTTGGC
>VBPB01000246.1 GCA_005893365.1 Candidatus Eiseniibacteriota bacterium | reverse complement strand
GCAGGATGGCCTGAGGGCACGCCTCCACGCCAGACCCCTGCTAGGTCTCACCCCGTCCCTCCGCTTCAGCCACGCCCAGTCCCGGCCGATACCCCCCGGGACGACGACCCATGTGGCCGGGTCGAACCCGTGCCGGCCTCGCTCCATCACGGACGAAGGAACCCCGCCATGTCCTGCCAGCGCACCGCCGAGCAGATCCAGCAGTCCTGGGCCACCGACCAACGCTGGCGGGGGATCCGTCGCGCCTACTCCGCTCAGGACGTGGTGCGCCTGCGCGGCACCGTCCACGTCGAGCACACGCTCGCGCGCATGGGCGCCGATCGGCTCTGGCACCTCATGGCGACGCGCCCCCCGGTGCGCGCGCTGGGGGCGCTGACCGGGAACCAGGCGGTCTGGCAGGTGGCGGCGGACGCCAACAGCGCCGGCCAGATGTACCCGGACCAGAGCCTCTACCCGGTCGACAGCGTCCCCGCGGTGGTGCGCCGCATCAACCAGGCGCTGCAGCGCGCCGACCAGATCGAGCAGGCCGAGGGGCGCGGCGGCAAGACGCACTGGTTCGCGCCCATCGTCGCCGACGCCGAGGCCGGATTCGGCGGCGACTTGAACGCGTTCGAGCTGATGAAGGCCATGATCGAGGCGGGGGCGGCCGGGGTCCACTTCGAGGACCAGCTCGCCTCGGCCAAGAAGTGTGGCCACATGGGCGGCAAGGTGCTGGTGCCGACGCAGGAGTTCATCCGCAAGCTGTGCGCCGCGCGGCTCGCGGCCGACCTGCTCGACGTGCCGTCCATCCTGGTCGCGCGCACCGACGCCGGCAGCGCCCGGCTGCTCACCAGCGACTTCGACCCGCGCGACCGCGAGTTCTTGACCGGCGAGCGCACCGCCGAGGGGTTCTTCGGCGTGCGCGGCGGGCTGGAGTCGGCGATCGCCCGCGGCCTCGCCTACGCGCCCTACGCCGACCTCATCTGGTGCGAGACCTCCACGCCCGACCTCGAGGAGGCGCGGCGTTTCGCCGAGGGCATCCGGGCGCGCTTCCCGGACAAGCTGCTCGCCTACAACTGCTCGCCCTCGTTCAACTGGTCGAAGCACCTCGACGCCCCGGCCATCGCCCGCTTCCAGCACGAGCTGGGGGCGATGGGCTACGCCTTCCAGTTCGTGACCCTCGCCGGCTTCCACGCGCTCAACCTGAGCATGTACGAGCTGGCGTGCGGCTACCGCGACGAGGGGATGACCGCGTACGCCCGACTCCAAGACCGGGAGTTCGCGCTCAGCAAGCCGAACGGCTACGCCGCGGTCAAGCACCAGAGCTTCGTCGGCACGGGCTACTTCGACGAGGTGGCGAAGACCATCGCCGACGGCCAGATCTCGACCGCGGCGCTCACGGACTCGACCGAGAAGCACCAGTTCTAGCGCCGCTCCGTCCAGACCGAGCCGAGGCACGGGCGCCCTGCCCGTTGAGGCGCTCGGCGAGGGAACGCTCGAGTTGATTCCCGTCCCGAACAGCCATTTTGCTACACTGCTCGCTCGCGTGACCGGCGGCCCGTGAGCCGCGGACCCTTGGCACCGGCCCTTGGCCGGCGGCGCAACGAGGCGTGGATGGCGGATCTCGCGATCGACTTCGCGGGCATCCAGAGCCCGAACCCCTTCTGGCTCGCCAGCGCCCCGCCCGCCAACTCGGGCGACCAGGTGATGCGCGCCTTCGACGCGGGCTGGGGCGGGGCGGTCTGGAAGACGCTGGGCGACCCGATCGTCGACACCTCGAGCCGCTTCGGCTCGCTGGACGTGAACGGCACGCGGATGGTGGGCTTCAACAACATCGAGCTCATCACCGACCGGCCGCTCGAGGTCAACCTGCGCGAGATCCGCGAGGTCAAGCGCAAGTATCCCAAGCACGCGGTCATCGTCTCGCTGATGGTCGAGTCCAAGGAGGACTGGCGCGACATCATCAAGGCCTCGATCGACACCGGCTGCGACGGTCTCGAGCTCAACTTCGGCTGCCCGCACGGCATGTGCGAGCGCGGCATGGGCTCGGCGGTGGGGTCGGAGCCCGAGGTGCTCAAGACGGTCGCGGGCTGGGCGGTCGAGTACTCGACCGTGCCGGTGCTGATCAAGCTCACGCCCAACATCGGCGACATCCTCGAGGCCGGCGTGCCGGCGGTCGAGGCGGGTGTCCACGGGCTCTCGCTCATCAACACCATCAAGAGCCTGATCGGCGTGGATCTCGACCGCTTCGTGCCCTACCCGGTGGTGGGCAACCGCTCGACCAACGGCGGCTACTGCGGGCCGGCGGTCAAGCCGATCGCGCTCCACATGGTGGCGGCCCTGGCGCGCGACCCGCGCATCACCGTGCCGATCTCGGGCATCGGCGGCATCGCCACCTGGCGTGACGCGGCGGAGTTCATCGCGCTGGGCTCGACCAGCGTGCAGGTGTGTACCGCCGCCATGCACTACGGCTTCCGCATCGTCGAGGACATGATCGACGGCCTGAGCGGCTACCTCGACGACAAGGGCATGAAGTCGGTCAACGAGCTCCGGGGCCGCGCCCTCCCGGCGTTCCAGGAGTGGGGCGATCTGGACTTGAACTACAAGGTCATCGCCCACGTGGATGCCGACGCCTGCATCGGCTGCAACCTGTGTTACGTGGCCTGCCGCGACACGGCGGTCAATTGCATCCACAACGCCGGCGAACCGCTCAAGGCCGGGCACGCGGCCCCGACGCGCGCCGCGGCGCTGGCCGCCTCGCAGGCGAAGGAGGCGCACATCGTCTGGGTGGACGAGACCGAGTGCATCGGCTGCAACCTGTGCGCGGCGGTCTGTCCGGTCCCGGGCTGCATCACCATGCAGGACCAGACCCACGGCGCTCCGTTCGAGTCGTGGAACGACCGCATCGCCAAGGGGACGGCCAAGGTCCCGGGCGGCCTCGCCGACTACCGCGCCGCGCACGGCGCGGGGACCGCCGGCCTTAGCCGATGAAGATCCTGGGGGCCGCGCTGGTCGTGCTCGGGCTCGCCGGCCTGATCTTCGGCGGCATCCCCTACAAGAAGACCGAGACGATCGCCGAGATCGGTGGCCTGAAGATGCAGGCCACCGAGAATCGCCAGATGAGCCTGCCCCCGCTCGTCTCCGGCTTCGCGATCCTGGTGGGCGCAGCGCTCTGGTTCGGCGCGAAGAGCAGGCCCTCGAGCTGAGCGTCGGGAAGCCCCGGCCGCGCTCGGGGCCGCACCCTGAGGACCGCATGGACCCCAATCAGATCCAGCTCCCCGACGGCCGTGTCGAGCTGCTGGCCGTCGCCCCGATCCAGTCGAGCCCGCTCTACAACCACGACCTGGCTCCGGTGCCGGTGGCGCGGCGGACCTGGTCGACCTACAACTACGCCGCGCTGTGGATCTCGATGGCGCACTGCATCCCGACCTACATGCTGGCCTCGGGCCTCATGGCGCAGGGGATGAACTGGCAGCAGGCCCTGTTCACGATCCTGCTCGGCAACACCATCGTCCTGGTCCCGATCCTGCTCAACTCCCATCCCGGCACGAAGTACGGCATCCCGTTCCCGGTGTTCGCGCGGGCGGCCTACGGGACGGCGGGCTCGAACCTGCCGGCCCTGATGCGGGCACTGGTGGCGTGCGGGTGGTTCGGCATCCAGACCTGGATCGGCGGCGAGGCGCTCCAGACCTTGTTCGCGGCCCTCGTCCCCGGCTGGAAGGGCCGCCTAGGCTTAGGCTTCGCCGGTCACACCACGACCGAGTGGCTGTCGTTCATGCTGTTCTGGGGGCTCAACATCTGCATCATCTATCGCGGCATGGACCTGCTCCGCAAGGTCGAGAACTGGGCGGCGCCGTACGTGCTGGTCGTGACGCTGGCGCTGCTGGCCTGGGCTGTGAAGGCGGCGCACGGCCTGGGGCCGCTGCTGTCGCAGCCCGGGAAGTTCGGCACCCTGCGCGAGTTCCTGCCGGTGTTCGTGCCGTCGCTGACCGCCATGATCGGCTTCTGGGCGACGCTGTCGCTCAACATGCCGGACTTCACCCGCTTCGGCCGCAGCCAGCGCGAACAGGTCATCGGCCAGGCCGTGGCGCTCCCCACCACCATGTTCGCGTTCGCGGCGATGGGCGTGCTCATCACCAGCGCCACCGCCATCGTCTACGGCGAGGCCATCTGGGACCCGGTCAAGCTGGTCGGGAAGTTCGGGAGCCCGCTGGTCGTCGGGTTCGCGATGTTCTCGGTGGTGGTCGCCACCCGCGAACGCGCTGCCGCGCTGGATCAGCTTCAAGACCGGCGGCCTCATCACCGGCCTGATCGGGATCGCCATGCAGCCGTGGCGGCTGCTCGCCGACCCCCACGGCTACATCTTCGCGTGGCTGGTCGGATACTCGGGCGGGCTGGGCTCGATCGCCGGCGTGCTGGTGGTCGACTACTGGATCGTGCGGCGGCGCGACCTGCGCCTCGCCGATCTCTATCTGCCCCGCGGGATCTACGCCGGCTGGAGCATCCCGGCCGTGACCGCCACCCTGGTCGGCTGCGCGCTGGCCTGGGGCGGGCTCATCCTCCCGGTGCTGCGCCCGCTCTACGACTACGCCTGGTTCGTGGGATTCTTCGTCGCCG
>VBPB01000245.1 GCA_005893365.1 Candidatus Eiseniibacteriota bacterium | reverse complement strand
GGGTCATGGCCGAGGCACGGAGCCCCGCCGCTCGGAGATCATGATGATGCCGCATGGGATCCTCCTTTCATCTCACCATCTCACGTCATCTCATCATCTCACGCTGGCGGGGCGGGGGCACCTCCTCCGGCGTCAATGGGTATGGAACGTGATGCCGCCGGCCAGCGCGACCCGCGAGTTGTCGCCCGCGGTCAGGCGCCCTTCCACGAAGTAGTGGTTGGAGCCGCCCGGGATGCGCAGGCCGCCGATGACGTTGGCGTTGAGGCCGGTCGTGGACCGGTCGGTGATCTCGGAGCTGCGGTGGTCCAGACCCAGGCCACCGCCCAGGTACGGCGAGGTCTCGCTCTCCGACTTGAAGTGGTAGTACACGTCCAGGTTCGGGTTCAAGTCGCTCACCCGGTCCACCTTCCAGTAGGAGAGGTTGGGCATCAGGTGCACCCTGCTGTGGTTCTCGAACTCCACCTGGCCGCCGACCATCACCGTGCCGCTCAGGTCCTCGGGGCTGGTGTAGCCCAGCTTGCCGCCGGCGCCCGACCAACGGTAGGCGTGGCTGGTCGCCGGGATGGCGCACGACGCGAGCAGGACGAGCGCGGCCCACAGCATCGTGGCTAAGTGCGACTTCCGGTCGTGGCGCTTCATGGGATCTCCCTTCGCGGGATCCGCCGGGCCTCCAGGGCCCGGGCGGTCCGGGGGGAGGGATAGCGAGCGCGGTGCCAGCGCCGCATGCCGTGATGTGCGGCGGGGTTGGACGCGCCCTTGACGCGCCGGCGACCCGTGGCCCTGGGTCGGATGTTCAAGACCAGGGAAGGAACTACAAGCCCCCGCCGCCCTCCTCCGGGGCCGCGGACTCCACCGCCTCGTCACCGTCGGTCGCGGCCGCGGCACCCTGGTAGCGTTTGAGCCGGTTGTACAGGGTCTTGAGCGCGATCCCCAGGATCTCGGCGGTCCGCCGCTTGTCGCCGCCGTTGCGCTCGAGCGTGGCGAGGATCAGCTCGCGCTCGGCCTCCTCCAGCGAGATGCCGGTCCTGAGCCCGGGGGGCCGCGGCACCGCGCCGTTGCCCGGGATCTCCGGATCGAGCTCGGTCTCGGCCATGATGAAGGCGCGGTGGATCATGTTCTTGAGCTCGCGCACGTTCCCGGGCCACGCGTAGGCGTCGAGCCGGGCCTCGGTCCCCTCCCGGAACACCTTGCGGGTGCCTTCGGCCTGGTTGAGCTCGTCGAGGAACCGCTCGGCGAGCAGGGCCACGTCGCCGACCCGCTCGCGCAGCGGCGGGAGCGCGATCGGGAACACGTTGAGCCGGTAGAGCAGATCCTCGCGCAGCTTGCCGTCGGCCACCGCCTGCTCGGGGGGCCGGTTGGTGGCGGCGATCACGCGCGCGTCCACCTTGACCGAGGCGTCGCCGCCGATCCGCAGGATGGTCCCGGTCTCGAGCACCCGCAGCAGCTTGACCTGCAATTCGATCGGCATCTCGGTGATCTCGTCCAGCAGCAGCGTGCCCGCGGAGGCGCGCTCGAAGTGGCCGCGCCGCTGCTGGGTCGCCCCGGTGAAGCTGCCCCGTTCGTGGCCGAACAGCTCGCTCTCGATCAGCCCGGCGGGCATGGCGCCGCAGTTGAGCGGCAGGAACGGCCCGCGCCGCCGCTTGCTGATCTCGTGGATGGTCTGCGCGACGATCTCCTTGCCGGTGCCGCTCTCGCCGGTGAGCAGGACCGACGCGTCGGTCGGGGCCACCCTGGCGATCAGGTCGTAGACCTTCTGCATCGCCGGCGAGACGCCGATCAGCCGGCCGAAGCGGCCCAGCTCGCGGAGCTGCCGGCGCAGGGCGCCGATCTCCGACTTGAGCTCGGCGGTGCGCGTCAGGTTGGCGAGCACCGCCTTGAGGCGGGGCATGTCGACCGGCTTGGTGAGATAGTCGAGCACGCCGGCGCGCAGCGCTTCGATCACCGAGTCCACCGAGGCGTGCCCGGTGATGACGATGACCTCGGTGCGCGCCTCGGCCGGGAGATCCCTCAGCAGATCGATGCCGCTGCCGTCGGGCAGCATCAGGTCCACGATCACCACGTCCGGCGGATCCTGGGCGAGCCGCTGGCGGGCTTCGGCCAGATCGCTCGCGGCCGTCACCTCGAAGCCCTCGCGTTGCACGAGCTCGGTGACGCCGATCCGGAATCCGAGGTCGTCGTCGACGATCAGCGCACGGGACATGGGTCAGTCTCCCTTGGCGAGCGCGGGCAGCCCGATCCGGAAGGTGGAGCCCTGGCCCGGCTCCGAGGACACCTGGATCTGGCCGCCGTTGGATTCCACCACCGCCCGGGCGACGTGCAGGCCGATGCCGGACCCGCCGGACTTGGTGGTGAAGTGCAGGTCGAAGATCTTGTCCGCCAGATCGGACGGGATGCCGGGACCGCTGTCGGCGACGGTGATGACGACCTGCGAGTCGCGGGCGTCGATGGCCAGCGACAGGCGGCCCCCGTCGGGCATGGCCTCGAGCGCGTTGATGCCGAGGTTGACCAGCGCCTGCTTGAGCGCGTCACGCACCCCCAGCACGCGGACCGGGTCGTCCGGGACCGAGGTGGTGAGGGCGATCTTCTGGCGCGCGCACTGCGGGCGCAGCAGGTCCTCCAAGTCGCGAACCAGGTCGCGCACGTCCAGCTCCTCGAGCTCGTCGCGCGGCAGCGTCGCGCGATCGAGCAGGCTGTCCAGCGAGCGGCGCAGGCGCTGGATCTCCTGATCGAGCACGGCCAGGTAGCCGCGCCGGCGCTCGTCGAGCTCGGGCCGCGCCGCGGGATCGTCCCTAAGGCTCGAGCCCAGCAGCTCGAGGTGCGCGACGATGGCGGCGAGCGGAGCCCTTACGTCGTGCGCCACGGACAGGTAGAGCCGCGCCAGCCCGCGCAGCTGGCTCGCGAGCCGGAGGTCGGTCTCGAGCGCCTTCATGGTCGCCCGGTCGCGGACCAGGATCAACCGGTCGCCGCCCTCGCCGGGCTCGAGCGGGAACACCTCAAGCCTGAGCCGGGCGCCCGGCCGGTACGGCGTCTCGACGTCGATGCGCGCCCCTTCGCGGCCGGTGGGGGCGGAGTGCCGGATCCCCTTCTCCAGGCTGGGCCCCAGCTTCGCCAGCGCCTCGGCGAGGGCATCGTCGCCGTCGCAGCCGAACAGCTGGCGCGCGCGCTGGCTCGCGAACTCGAGCCGGCCGTCGGCGTCCATCAGCACCACGCCGATGTTGAGCACCTGGCCCAACGTGACGAGGCGGCCGCGCTCCTCGGCGCTCTGACTCTTGGCGCGGTGGATCTCCAGGCCGGCGCGCCCGGCGGCCGCGATCGCCTGGGAGAACTCGTCGACCTCGGGGTCGGCGCGCGGGGACTCGCCGCGCAGCGCCGCCTCGAGCGTGCGCGCCAGGGTCCGGCCGCGGCGGGCGAGCTGGAAGTGCAGGGCGAAGCCGAGCCCGGTGATGACCAGGAGGCCGATGAGCGCGGCCAAGAAGAGACTGTTCCACATCCGGCGGTTCATCTCGCCCACCTCGGTGCTTCGCAGATCGATGAGCAGGTAGCCCACCCGGGCCCCGCGGGCGATCAAGGGCACCGCCAGCTGGTAGGAGCCGGAGTAGAAGGGGAAGGCCCCGAAGGTCGTGAAGCGCATCCGCGTGCTGGAGCCGAAGAACTCGTCGGGCGTGCTGAGGTGCACCCCGAGGGTCACGTTGTCGCTGGCGACCACCCGGCCGTTCTTGTCGATCACCGAGACCGAGGTCACCACCTGGGAATGGCGGGTGAGCTGCTCGATCAGCGTGCGCAGGTTCTGCCGGGCCTGGCGATCGGCCTGGAGCAGGCGGTCGAGGCTCGGCTCCGTCAGCGCCGAGGCCACCTCGCGCGCGAACAGGCGCGCGGTCTCCTTCTGGTTGTTGGCCTGCAGCATGAGGAGTTGGAACACGGCCACCCCGCCCAGCACCAGCAGGACGGTGCCGTAGCCGGCGAGCAGGAAGAGCGTGTTCTTGAGGGCGAGCCGCATCGGGTGACCTGTGATGGGGCCAGACACGCGGCAGCGGGGGGCCCCGCCATGCGCACCGCGGGCACCGCCGCACTCTGGTGAGCCACATAAGAGTGCCCGTTTGCGGCCGGCCGGACAAGGCCGAAAGCGATCCCCCGCGGCGGCCTCCCCGGGCGGCCGGCCGGCCGCCCCCGCTCAGCCGGTGCGGCGAGGCCGCAGCGCGTCATCGGCGGAGGGCCGCTCCACGGCGCCCGCGCCGGGGGCCTCCCTCATCACCGCGCCGAACATCGCGCCGTAGACGAGCAGGCCGACCAGCAGGCCGATGGCCATCGGCGGACCCCCCAGCCGGCGGCTGAACAGGCCCCCCGTGCGCAGCGGCCCGGCGGCCAGCTGGACGACGAGCCAGATCAGGAGTCCCCAGGTCAACCCGCGGCGCAGCTCGCCGCCCGGGAGGACGTGCCCCACGACCGCGACGTAGAGCACCGGGGCGACCAGCGTGCCCAGGACAAACAGCGCGAGCAACCCGGCCAGCCAGCTGTCCACCGGCGCGCCGAGCATGCCGGCGATGTCGAGCGGCACGCCCGAGGCGACGGACGGATACCCGGAGTAGGCGACGAGGCCGAGGGCGGTGGTCCCCAGCAGCCCGGCCACACATGCTCGCATCAGCCTTCGCATCGATGATCCCGCCCCCCGGGATCGG
>VBPB01000244.1 GCA_005893365.1 Candidatus Eiseniibacteriota bacterium | reverse complement strand
CCCGGCCGCCGGTGATCTGGTTGAAGGTGTGGATCGCGAACGGCGCGGTGCCGTCCGAGGCCGGCAGCAGGTCCGCGTACACGCGCAGCGTCGCCCCCGGCCGCACCTCGGCCTCCGGGTCCACCCGGTGCGCCCAGACGATCTGCTCGGTGGTGGTCAGCCGCCGCGCCGTGTCCGCGTCGGGCCACCTCAGGACCGGGGTAGCCTCGACCGAGCGGCGGAACTCCCGGCGCCCGACCGCGAAGATGCCGCCGCCGCGGCGGATCTCCTCCTCCTTGGGCGTGAGCGGCACCGGCTCGTAGGTCTTGCCGCGGGTCTCGTTGGCGAGCCGGCGCGTCGCCGGATCGAACGAGAACGCGTCGCCGTCCTGCGCGTCGGCCACCGCCTCGGGGCTCTGCACCACGTGCAGGCCGAGATTGAAGGCGTTGCGACGGAAGATGTCGCCCATGTTGTTCCCGCACACCACGACCAGCTCGAGCCCCGCCTCCTCGGCCACGCCCTTGAGCCCCGCCGGGCTCATCTCGCGCGAGGAGCCGATCGCGAAGCGGTCGCCGGCGACGAGGAAGGTCTCGCCGCGGTGGACCCGCGCCCGGAAGTCGGGCATGAGGTAGCGGAACGAGCCCGCCTTCCAGCGCTCGTCGAGGGTGTCGAGGCTCTCCGAGACGCAATCGGCCGCCGGCGTGATCTGGTCGGTGTCGATGGCGTCGAGCTTCCTGCCCGGCGCCTTGGGATCCCAGAACACCAGCGCCCGGCCGCGGATCAGCGCCTCGGCCGGCCCCGATCGCGCGTCGGGAGCCTGCGGGGCGGGCAGCGAATCCAGGGTCACGCCCGGCTTGAGGCGGGCGCGGGTGATGGCATGCATGGGATCGGGGACTCCAGCGCGTGGTCGGCGGCGCGGCGTTCACCGCATGCTAGCGTGGCGTCCGCCGGGCGGCAAACGCGCGCGGCCGGCTAGAGACCGGCGGTGTCGGCGATCGGGAGCGGCGACGAATCGAAGAGCCGGACCTCGCGGGTGCAGGCCTTCTGGATGAGGAAGATCCCCTGCCGCGTCGTGAGCGGGAAGAACGGCTCGGGCCCGTTCAGGAAGTCGGAGGTGCGGTTGACGTTCTCCGGCATCTCCATCTGCAGCACGCCCTCGAGCTCCTCGCCGCCCCGCATGCGCACGCTCACCCGCTCCTCGCGGGTGAAGCAGTACGAGGCGGGCCGCACCAGCTGCGGGGCCACGCCCGGACCGGCCAGCACCCACTGGAGGTCGGTGCGCGACAGCAGCAGCATCGCGTCGTCGCTCTCGCGCTGGAACGGCAGCATGGTGATCGGCGCGTTGACCAGCTCGAGCAGCGTCTCCGGCCCGTCGTGCGAGGGCGAGTTCGGAGACAGGGAGCAGACGCCTTCCATGACCGGCTCGCGCGGGCGCGACACCCGGATGGTGACGCGGATCTTCTCGATGTACTCGGGCATGGTCCCCTCCGGCCGCCAAGGGCCACCCCGGTTATCGGGCGTTACCGACGCGGGCTTGAGGGCCCGGCGGCGACCGGGGTTCGGGGTGGAGGGCGGTGCCGGAAGGGCCGACAACCGAACCGGGGCAGGCACGGGGCGGCGCCGCCCGGCGCGACGCCCCGCGACACCTCCACGCCCGGCCGGCGGAGCGGAGATCCATGGCACGAATCGACGAGATCTTCACGCTGGTCCGCCAGCAGGGCGCCTCCGACGTGCACCTCACCGCGGGCTCGCCGCCCATGGTGCGCGTCAACGGCGACATCGTCCCGGTCCCCTACCCGCCGCTCCAGGCGGACGTCCTGGAGCCGCTGCTGTTCGAGATGATGGACCCGGTGCAGCGGGCGCGTTACGACCGCGACCGCGACGTGGACTTCTCCTACGAGGTGCCCGGCGCGCTCCGGCTGCGCTGCAACATCTACGAGCAGGCGCGGGGCGTGGCGGGCGCCTTCCGGCTGCTGCCCGACCAGATCCTCTCGATGGAGCAGCTCGGTCTGCCCGCGGCGGCCACGCGCTTCGCCGAGTTCCAGCGCGGACTGGTCCTGGTCGCGGGCCCTCCGGGCTCCGGCAAGTCCAGCACGCTCGCGGCGATGATCGACCAGATCAACCGCACCAAGGCGAAGCACATCCTGACGCTCGAGGATCCGATCGAGTATCGCCACATCAACCGCAAGTCGCTGATCACCCAGCGCGAGATCCGGCGTCACACGCCCAGCTTCGCCCAGGGGATCAAGGCGGCGCTGCGCGAGGATCCCGACATCATCCTGGTGGGCGAGATGCGCGACCCCGAGACCATGTCGATGGCGATCAGCGCCGCCTCGACCGGCCAGCTCGTGCTGGGCACGCTCCACACCCGGAGCGCCATGCAGGCGGTGGACCGCATCGTCGATTCGTTCGAGGGCGATCGCCAGACCCAGGTGCGCCTGATCCTCGCCGAGTCGCTGCGCGGCGTGATCGCGCAGCGGCTCATCCGCCGGACGGGCGGAGGCGGCCGGGCGCTGGCGGTGGAGATCCTGGTCGGCAACCAGGCGGTGGCCTCGCTCATCCGCGACAAGAAGACGTTCCAGCTGGCCTCGGTCATCCAGACCGGCAAGCGCGAGGGCATGCAGTCCATGGACGAGTCCATCCTCGCGCTGGTGCAGGCCGGGACGATCTCGTCCGAGGAGGCCGCCCAGCACATGTCGAACCGCGACGCGATGTCCGGCGGGGCGCGCCCCGCGGGCCCGGCCCCGCCGCGTCCCGGTGAGGCGGGTCCGACACGCCAGGCGGCGTGACGATGTCTCGCCTGCGTCGCGGCGAGCGGCGGCGGCTCGTCCCACCGGGCCCGGCGGGGCGACCCCACGGGCCTCGGCGCCCCGGCGGTCGCCGGCCGCTAGCCCGACCCGGGGCTTGAGTCCATCCGGCGGGTCCCGCATCTAACCGGCCCTACCCCAAGCCGGAGGACGCTCCCTGCCATGACGCTCGCCGCCCGACCCGTCGCATCCGATCCCCCGCCACTCCACCTCGGCACCGGCACGACGCCCGCCCCGCCCGGGGACGACGGCGCGCTGCTCGACGCCTACTCGCGCGCGGTCGTCGCCGCCGTCGAGCGGGCGGGGCCGGCGGTCGTCAACATCGAGGTCCACGGCCTGACCGGCGGGCGCCACCCGTCGCGCGAGGGCGGCAGCGGCTCGGGATTCCTGTTCACCCCCGACGGACTCATCCTCACCAACAGCCACGTGGTCCATGGGGCGAGGCGGATCGAGGTGACCGTGCAGGACGGCCGGCACCTCGAGGCCTCCCTGGTCGGCGACGATCCCGATACCGATCTGGCGGTGATCCGCGTCACCGGCGACGACCTGCGGCCGGTCTCCCTGGGCGACTCGGGGACGCTCAGGCCCGGACAGCTCGTGATCGCCATCGGCAATCCGTTCGGATTCCAGGCCTCGGTGACCGCGGGCGTGGTGAGCGCCCTGGGGCGCTCACAAAGAAAGCGCTCCGGCCGGCTCATGGACAACATCATCCAGACCGACGCGGCACTCAACCCGGGCAACTCGGGAGGGCCGCTCGTCGACTCGCGCGGTGAGGTCATCGGCGTCAACACCGCCGTCATCCTGCCGGCGCAGGGACTCTGCTTCGCCATCCCGGCCAACACCGCGCGCTGGGTGGCGGGCCGCCTCATCCAGCACGGCTGGATCCGCCGCGGCTACCTGGGCCTCGGCGGCCAGACCGCGACGCTCCAGCGCCGGCTGGTGCGCGACCTCAAGCTCGGCGCGGCGAGCGGCATGCTGGTCCTGCACGTCGAGCCCGCGAGCCCGGCTCAGACCGCGGGCATCCAGGAGGGCGACGTCATCGTCGCCTTCGGCGGGAGCCCGGTCGGCGGCGTGGACGATCTGCACCGGCTGCTCACCGAGGGCCGGATCGGCGTGGCGGCGCCGCTCACCGTCGTGCGGCATGGCGAGAAGCGCGAGCTGGCGGTGGCCCCGGTCGAATCGCGGCCGCGCGATCAGGACTGATCAGGGCTCCAACCCCCTCAGCCGCTCGCGGGCCAACGCCTGTCCGGGGTCCGCCACCAGGGCCCGTTCCAGATGCCGCCGGGCCGCCTACCTCCCCCCGCCCATCTCCATGCCCTTGACCAGCGTCTTCACGTGGTCGCGCATCGACGAGTCCTGGACCGCGAAGTTGAGGGCGCCGTCCAGCAGCGTCCGGTCCTTCGCCACCATCGTCAGCATCGCCTGCCGGGCATCGGTGTTCGCCATCAGGCGGCCGAGCAGCTCGGTGCGCGTGGAGTCGGTGCCGAGCAGCCGGTCCACGACCTGCCCGGAGAGTTCGGGGTTGGCGGTCACCTTGAGCCAGAGCTGCTCGCGCATCGCCTGATCCGAGAGCAGGCGGTCCACCGGACTCTGGCAGCCCGCGATCATCCCCACCATGCCCGCCACCGCCAGCGCCAGCGTGACGCTTCGTCTCATCGTCCGACCTCCTGGGTAGACCCGAGTCTCATGCCGCCGGCGGCGGCTTCAGATGCCAGGTCGTGCGCGACTGATAGACGTTGCCGAGCCCCACCAGCGTGCCCTCGGAGTAGGGCGGCCCCATGAAGGCGATCGAGGTGGGCAGCCCGTTCTCGCCCAGCCCGTTGGGCAGGGCCAGCGCCGGCAGCCCGCACAGGTTGCCGGCCGCGATCAGCGGCGGGCCGCTCGACCGTGCCCCGCGTCGGCGACGCGACGGCGTCGAACTGGCTGAACAGCTTCGCCATCGCCTGCTTCATGGGCCGGCGGAGCCGCATCGCCTGCAGATAGTCCACCGCCGGGATGAGCGTGCCGGCATAGCCGCCGCTGCGATCTTTCGGGCACTTGAGCTCGCTCACCCGACCGCTCTCGATCAGGTCGATGAACGCGGCCGCCCCCTCGGCCCCGACGATGGCGGAGACCGCCGGTCCCCACGGCAGGTCGGGCCACTCCACGTCGCGCCCGACCGTGATCACGTCCTTGAGCGCATCGATGGACTTCTCGAAGTTGGCCCGCACCTCGGGCTGCACCTTCTCGACGACGCCCTTGGGCACGGCGATGCGGAGCCGCCGGGCCGGCACCCCGGCGCGGCGTGGATAGGCGAACCCGCGCGGCGAGCTGGTCTCGTCCGACTCGTCGCGACCGGCGGCCGCGCTCAACACGATGGCGCAGTCGTCGGCCGAGCGCCCCATGGGCCCCAGCTTGTCGAGCGTCCAGCACAGGGCCATCGCCCCATGCCGGCTGATGAGGCCGTAGGTCGGGCGCAGCCCGGTGACGCCGCAATAGGACGACGGCGTCAGGATCGAGCCCGAGGTCTCCGAACCGATCGCGAACGGCACCAGCCCCGCGGCGACCGCGGCCCCCGGGCCGCTGGACGAGCCGCCGCTCCAGAACTTGGTGTTCCAGGGCGTCAGCCCGGGGCCGGTGAACGAGGCGTCGGCGTGGTTGTAGCCCATGCCGCCGGCCAGCTCGACCATGGCGAGCTTGGCGCAGAGCACCGCCCCCGCCGCGCGCAGCCGCTCGACCACGGTCGCGTCGTGGTCGAACTTCTGGTCCTGGTAGGGAGCCGCCCCCCAGGTGGTCGGGGCGTTCTTGGTGGCGACCAGGTCCTTGACCCCGTAGGGGATGCCGTGAAGCAGACCGCGAACCTTGCCCGCGGCGATCTCCTGCTCCGCCATGCGCGCCTCGGCGAGCGCGCTCGCGCGCATCACGGTCACGACGGCGTTGTAGCGGGGCCCCAGCTTCTCCAGCCGGTCCAGGCAGCCGGTCGCGAACTCGACCGGCGAGAGCTTCTTGGCCTGGATGCGGGCGGCCAGCACGCGCACCGGCAGGAAATACGTGGCGTCGTCGATCATGGCGGCCTCAGGGGTGGAAGGTGGCGTCGGGCTCGTCGCCGTTCGTGAGCTTGTGCTCGCGCAGCGTGCGGCCGCCGCGGATGCGGCCGTCCAGCTCGCGGGCGACCGCCTCGAGCTGGTCGGGCGAGAGGTGCTTGCCGTAGCGGCGGCGGATGATCTCGGCGAGCGAGCGGGCGTCTTCGGACACGTCGGACGCGCCCGCCGGCGCGGCGGGGGCCGCGGCCGAGTCGGGCTTGGCCGCGGCACCGCCCGCGGGTGGCGAGGCCGATTGCGCGAGGGCGACGATGGGCGGGACGAGCGCGGACGAGAGGCCGGCGAGACCGACGGTCTTGAGGAAGCGGCGCCGGTCGGCGGCGGGCGGCTGCGAGCGGGACATGCGGACCTCCAGGGGCGTAACGGGAACACCAGCCAGCGACCGCGCAGCCTAGCCCCGGGGCGCCCCGCGGGGCAATGCCGTCGCCG
>VBPB01000236.1 GCA_005893365.1 Candidatus Eiseniibacteriota bacterium | reverse complement strand
CATCCTCCTCGTGGCCGCCAACACCATGATGATGGCGACCCGCGAGCGCATCCCCGAGTTCGGCGTCTTGAAGACGCTCGGGTTCGGCGATGGGACGCTGTTCGCCATGGTGCTGGCCGAGGCGGCCATCATCACGCTCGGCGGCGGCACGCTGGGCGCGCTGCTGGCCAAGGTCGTCATCGAGGGCACCAAGTTCAACGCGGTCGGCTTCCTGCCGCCCATGACGGTGAGCTGGGCGACGGTCGTGACCGGCATCGCCATCGCGGTGCTGATGGGCGCCACCAGCGGCATCGTGCCGGCGCTGCAGGCCTCGCGCCTCAGGATCGTCGACGCGCTGCGGCGCGTCGAGTAGCGGAGGGCACATGGCGATCCCGATCTCCTACAATCTGCGCAACGTCGTGCGCCGTCCGATGTCCACGCTCGCCACCACGCTCGGCATCGCCCTGGTGGTCGCCATCCTGGTCGGGGCGCTGGCGCTCGCGTCCGGATTCCAGGCGGCGCTGGTCGAGACCGGCTCGCCCGCCAATCTGCTGGCGCTGCGCACCGGCGCCGACTCCGAGATCTCGAGCGGCATCGGCCGGGACGCCGCGAACATCCTGCGCTCGCTCCCGGAGGTGGCGGCCGGACCCGATGGGCGTCCGCTCGCCAGCGCCGAGATGGTGGTCCTCATCAACGCGCCGCGCCTCGGGCAGAGCGGCTCGTCCAACGTCACCATCCGCGGCATCGGGGCCGAGGGCCTGGCCCTGCGCGACCAGGTCAAGATCACCGAGGGCCGCATGTTCACGCCCGGGAGCGACGAGGTGATCGTCGCCAGCCGGATGGCCCGGCGCTTCGCCCACTGCGGCATCGGCGAGACCATGCGCCTCGGCCAGCGGGACTTCACCGTGGTCGGGCACTTCTCGGCCGGCGGCTCCGGCTTCGAGTCGGAGGTCTGGGGCGACGACGCGGTGCTGATGCCCGCGCTCAACCGCGAGGACGCGTTCCAGAGCGTCACCTTCCGGATGCGCGACCCCGCGCGCTTCGCCGCGCTCAAGCAGGAGCTCGAGGCCGATCGCCGGCTCGGCATCCAGGTGCGCACCGAGCGCGCCTGGTACTCGGAGCAGTCGGCGGTGATGGGCCAGGTCATCCGGGTGGGCGGCGTCTTCATCACCCTGATCATGGCCATCGGCGCCATCTTCGGGGCGATGAACACGATGTTCGCGGCGGTCCGCCAGCGCGGCCGCGAGATCGCGGTGCTGATGACGCTCGGCTTCAGCGGCGCGGCCATCACCCTCTCCTTCCTGATCGAGTCGGTGATGCTCGCCCTGGTCGGCGGCGCCATCGGCTGCCTCATCGCCCTGCCCATCAACGGCATCACCACCAGCACCACCAACTGGGCGTCGTTCAGCGAGGTGGCGTTCGCCTTCCGCGTGACCCCGGGCGGCATGCTGGTCGGGCTCGTGTTCGCGGGCGTGCTGGGCCTGGTCGGCGGCTTCCTGCCCGCGCTGCGCGCCGGCCGGCAGACCCTGGCCGCGGGGCTGCGGGCGGTCTGACCCACCGGGAACGGGTCGCCCGAACCGGCAGGCCCCCAGGATTTCCGGTTGCGCGCCTCCCCCGCCCGGGTGGAGGCTTGGGGCCATCGGCGTACCCAAGAGGAGGCGCGAGCATGCCCACGGTCCAGACGGTGTTGGCCAAGAAGGGCGGTCAGGTGGTGTCGGCCGGGGTCGATGACTCCGTCCTCCGCGCCGCGGCCCTGATGAACGATCGCGGTATCGGCGGGCTGGTGGTGCTCGATGGCGATCGCGTCGCCGGCATCTTCACCGAGCGCGACATCCTGCGGCGCGTCGTCGCGGTGGGGCGTGATCCGGCGAAGACGCAGGTCCGCGAGGTGATGACGAGCCCGGTCGCCTTCTGCCGGCGCGAGACCACGCTGGCCGAGTGCCGCTACGTGATGACCGAGCGGCGCATCCGCCACCTGCCGGTGGTGGACGAGCACGGCGTGTGCGGGATCGTGACGATCGGCGACCTGATGGCGCACGAGGCGACCGAGCACCAGGCCACGATCCAGTACCTGCACGAGTACATCTTCGGCGTGCGCTAGGCGCGGCCGGCCCGAGCGCCCGTGGCCCGGGGGCTCCTGGCTTGGGAGCGGCGCTCCGAGGCACCTCGCACCGCGCGGCGCTCGCGCCTGGCGTGCGCGGCTCAGCAGGCGCCCCGGCACCGATGCGTGCCCTCAGCGCATCTCAATGCCGGTCCGCCACGCCGCGGGCGGTTTGGCCCGCCGCCACCCGTGCTCTAGAATCCCCGCCGCCGACGCTGTCAACCCATGCGGGAGACCGCCTTGTCACGAATCCATGACGTGCTCATCCTCGGCTCCGGTGCGGCCGGCTACACCGCGGCCGTCTACGCGGCGCGCGCCAACCGCAAGCCGCTGCTGATCGGCGGCCCCCAGCCGGGCGGCCAGCTCACCATCACCACCGAGGTCGAGAACTACCCGGGATTCCGCGACGGCATCCAGGGTCCCGAGCTGATGGAGGTGATGCGCGACCAGGCGGCCCGCTTCGGCACCGAGATGGTGTCGGCGAGCGCCGAGCGCGTCGACTTCTCCCGCCGCCCGTTCACGGTCTGGGCCGAGGGCCAGGAGTACCGGGCCCGGACCGTCATCGTCGCCACCGGCGCCTCGGCGCGGCTCACCGGCCTGCGGAGCGAGACCGTGCTGATGGGCCTCGGCGTCTCGGCCTGCGCCACCTGCGACGGGTTCTTCTTCCGCGACAAACGGGTGGTGGTGATCGGCGGCGGGGACACCGCCATGGAGGAGGCGACCTACCTCACCCGGTACTGCACCGAGGTGGTGGTGGTCCACCGGCGCGACACGCTGCGCGCCTCGATGATCATGCAGGACCGCGCCCGCGCGAATCCCAAGATCCGCTTCATCTGGGACAGCGAGGTGATCGAGATCCTCGATCCGACCAAGCAGAAGGTGACCGGCGTGCGGCTGCGCAACCTCAAGACCGGTGACGTCACCGAGCACCCGACCGACGGGGTGTTCGTCGCCATCGGCCACCAGCCCAACACCGCATTCCTCGAGGGCCAGCTCAAGCTCGACGCGCGCGGCTACCTGCTGGTCAAGCCGGGCGGCACCCAGACCGAGGTCCCGGGGGTGTTCGGCGCCGGCGACGTGGTGGACGCGGTCTACCGCCAGGCGGTCACCGCCGCCGGGATGGGGTGCATGGCGGCCCTCGACGCCGAACGGTTCCTCGACGCCGAGGATCACGCGGCGGGTCTAGACGGCGCCGCCGCGCACGCCGGGGCCAAGGCCGCCGCGGATCCCGCGGCGACGCCGCGACCGGCGTGAGCCCGGCCGCCACGAGGGAGTGAGCCGGCCATGTCCGCCGACGCGAACCGCGAGACGCTCGAGTTCGACGTGCAGTTCGTGGGCGCGGGGCCTGCCGGGCTCGCCGGCGCCATCCACCTCGCCGACCTGGTCGCGAAGCACGAGCAGGCGGTCGCGGCCGGGGGCCCGGGGAGGTCGCTCGGCGAGGTGTCGATCGCCGTGCTCGAGAAGGCGGCGCGCGTCGGCGCCCATGGCCTCTCGGGGGCCGTGCTCGACCCGCGCGCGCTGCGCGAGCTGATGCCCGACTATCGCGAGCGGGGCTGCCCGATCGCGAGCGACGTCGCCGGCGACAGCGTCCACTTCCTGTGGCCTCGCGGGCAGTTCCGGCTGCCGGTCAACCCGCCGATGTTCGCCAACCATGGCAACCACATCGTCTCGCTCGGCGACCTGGTGGCGTGGCTGGCGCAGATCGCCGAGGCGAAGGGCGTATTCGTGGTCACCGAGACGCCCGCCGCCGCCCCCCTGGTGGAGGGCGGCCGGGTGCGCGGCGTGCGCACCGGCGACAAGGGGGTCGACCGGCAGGGCGGGCGCAAGCCCAACTACCAGCCCGGCGCCGACTGCCTCGCCAAGGCCACCGTGCTCTGCGAAGGGCCGCGCGGCACGGTCGCCAAGGTGCTCGAGCGCCAGCTCGGGCTCACCGATGGGCGCAACGCCCAGGTCTATTCGACCGGCGTCAAGGAGCTGTGGGAGATGCCGGCGGGACGCGCGGAGCAAGGTCGCGTCATCCACACGATGGGCTTCCCGCTACCCGATGAAACCTTCGGCGGCGGCTTCATCTACGGCATGACCGACACGCTGTGGTCGGTGGGCTTCGTCACCGGCCTCGACGCCCACGACCCGACCAGCGATCCGCACGCCAACCTGCAGCGCTTCAAGACCCACCCGTTCGTGCGGGCCCTGCTCGCGGGCGGCAGGCCGGTCGCCTACGGCGCCAAGGCCATCCCCGAGGGCGGCTGGTGGGCGATGCCGCGGCTGGCCGCCGATGGGCTGCTGCTGTGCGGCGACACCGGCGGGTTCCTGAACGGCGCGCGGCTCAAGGGCATCCATCTGGCGATGAAGTCGGGCATGCTCGCGGCCGAGACCCTGTTCGAGTGCCTGGTGAACGGCGACTTCGCCGGGGCGGGCCAGGAGCTGCGCGCGGTGCGGAACTTCCACCAGGGATTCGAGCACGGGATGGTGGCCGGGATGTTCAACACCGCGGTCGGCATGGTGACCGGCGGGCGGGACCTGGCGCTGCGCGACCGGGTGCCCAACGCGGCCGGGCACACGCGCATGCGCAAGCTCGCCGCCACGGGTCGAGCGAACGGACCCGCGGTCCCAGCCGAAGACGGCGCCTTCACGCTCGACAAGCTCGCCGACGTCTATCTCTCGGGCACGATGCACGACGAGGATCAGCCGGTGCACCTCGTGGTGGCGGACACCACGGTGTGCGCGACGCGCTGTCGGGCCGAGTACGGCAACCCATGCCAGCACTTCTGTCCGGCCAAGGTCTACGAGATGGTCGCCGACCCCGCGAAGGAGGGAGCCCTCATGCTGCGCATCAACGCTGCGAACTGCGTGCACTGCAAGACCTGCGACATCGCCGACCCGTATCAGATCATCACCTGGACCACGCCCGAGGGGGGCGGCGGTCCGGACTACAAGCGGCTGTGAGGCCTATGGCCATGCGACCGACCTCCGCGCTCCCGCTCCGGCACCTGCGCACCCTCGCGGCCGCCCTGGCCCTGGCGAGCACGCTCTCCTGCGCCGTGGGCGGCGTCGTGTCGGACGCCCCCAGCATGCCCGCGGCGCGCGCCGCCTTGAGGCCCGAGTTCCGCATCTTCTACGACGCGCTCGTGGACTACGGCGACTGGGTGCTGATCGAGCCCTACGGCTTCGTGTTCCGGCCCAAGGTGGACTTCGCCACCTTCCATCCCTACGCCGACGGCTTCTGGGCGCCGAGCGACTCCTGGGGCTGGGTGTGGATCTCGGCCGAGCCGTTTGGCTGGGCGACCTACCACTATGGCAACTGGTTCTGGGACCGCTACCAGGGTTGGGTCTGGTCCCCCGGCCCCAACTGGGGACCGGCGTGGGTGAGCTGGCAGATGACCGACCAATACGCGGGCTGGGCGCCGCTCGGACCCCAGGGAGGCTACGGGGGCATCAGCGGGGCGCCGGACGGCGGCTACGTCTTCGCGCCGCTCCAGCGGCTCGGGTCCACCGACCTGAGCGCCCACCTCGCGACCCGGGCCACCCTGGGCGCGGCGGTCGCCGCCGCGAAGCCCGCCAACGACCTGGTCGAGCGGGATGGCGTCCAGGTCAATCGCGGACCCTCGCTCACGCAGATCGAGCGCCTGCGCGGCGGCCCGCTCGCCCGCGTCAAGATCGAGGACGTGCTCGGCGCCGCCACCAAGGTGGCCGGCGGCGCGCGGCGTGAGGAGACACCCGCGGCCGACGCGCCGGCGCCCGGGGCCGAGTCCACGCGGCGCGCCGGCGATTCCGCCGCGCGGGCGGCGCGCGCGCTGATCGGGCACGGCGGCGGCGCGCCCCCGGTGCTCCCGGTGCTGCGACCCACGTTCCGGGCGCCGCGCGAGCCGGGCGGCAAGGGCGCACGGCACCCGGCGGCCGCGGCACCCGACTCCAGCCGCTGAGGTTGGCGATGGCGGCCGGCCCGGCGGCCCGCCTCGGCCCCGATCAGGCGGCGCGGGCCATCAAGGCGCGGGCGCTCGAGCTCGGGTTCGAGGCGGTGGGCATCGCCTCGGCCACGCCGCTCGACGCGCGCGCCCACTACGAGGCGTGGCTCGCCGCCGGGCGCCATGGCGGGATGGGCTACCTCGCCTCGCCCAAGCACCGCGCGCGGCGCGACGATCCCGCCCGACTGCTGCGCGACCTGCGTTCGGTCGTCTGCGTCGCCCTGTGCCACGAGCCCGCGCGCGACGCGGCGCGCGACCGGCGCCTCGGCCGCATCGCCCGCTACGCCGCCGGCGAGGACTACCACCGCGTCATGCGCGACCGGCTGCTCGCGCTGGAGCGCTGGATCGAGCGCGAGCTGCTGCCGGGCTCGCGGGCGCTGTGGTACTCGGACACCGGCGCCATCCTCGAGCGCGGCTGGGCCGAGCGCGCCGGCCTGGGCTGGATCGGCAAGCACGCGGGGCTGCTCTCGGAGCCGCTCGGCTCGTGGTTCCTGCTGGGCGAGGTGCTGGTGGACCGCGAGCTGACGCCCGATCCGCCGCCCGCGACCGAGCGCTGCGGCACCTGCCGGCGCTGCCTCGACGCCTGTCCCACCGGCGCCATCGTCGCCCCCTACCAGGTGGACGCGCGGCGCTGCATCTCCTACCTCACGATCGAGCTGCGCGGCCCGATCCCGGTCGAGCTGCGCCCGTCGGTGGGCGACTGGATCTTCGGCTGCGACGTCTGCCAGGAGGTGTGTCCGTGGAATCGCTTCGCCCCGCCCGCGCGCGAAGCCCGGCTCCACGCCCGCCCGCTCGAGGGCTGGACGCTCGAGCGCTTCCTGGCCCTCGACGAGCGCGCCTTCGACACGCTGTTCGCCGGCAGCCCGATCCGGCGCGCGCGGCGCGGCGGGTTCCTGCGCAACGTGTGCGTGGCCCTCGGCAACCGCGGCGAGGCGGCGGCGGTGCCGGCGCTGGCCCGCTCGCTGGCGGAAGACGCCGAGCCGCTGGTGCGCGCGCATGCCGCCTGGGCGCTGGGCGAGATCGCCCGGCGCATCGGCGCCGAGGCCGCCGCGTGCTCGGTCGAGGAGATCCGGGCCCGGCTCGGGCGCGCGGCCGCCGGCGATACCTCGGCCGAGGTGCGCGCCGAGGCGGAGGCGGCACGGGCGCGCGCCTCGGGCGCCTGAACGAGCCTGCGGCCCGCCCGCACGCCGCGCCTTCAAGACCGCCGCGCGCCTGCCGATAACCACCCGGTCCGCCGCGCTCCATCCTGGAGCGCCGGCTCAGGAGGCTCCGATGAGACGCGTCTTGGCGGTCGCCTTCGTGGCTCTGCTCTGCGCCGGCTGCGGCGCGGGCTCCCCCAGCGCCTCGCGCACGCCGCTCACCGAGCGCCAGCGCGACAGCGTCATCGCGACCGAGAAGAACCTGCCCGGCTCCTCGGTGGTCGGACGGGCGATGACCCTCTCGGACCGCGAGGCCGCCCGCGCCAAGGCGACCAACGCCTCGGTGGACTCGCTGTTCCACTGAGGACGTGGTACCTCCCATCCAGTCTAGTGCGCCAAGCGCAGGTCGAAGCCCATCTTGACCGAGAACATGTCTCGGGCCGTGATCTGGTCCACGTCGGCGAACGCTCCCGAGTCCCTCTTTGGGCGGCCCCTCGTGAGTCCATGGAGGACGACTGCCGCACGCTCCGGCGTTTGGAACTCTGCCGCCGGAACGCTGCCACCGTCCGCGGCCCTGGCTGAGCGACGCCCCGCGCGGCCTCCACCCACCGCGGCCGAGCTCTCACATCTGCGGTCATACCGAACACCACGAACAATTGCTATATGCGTCCCTCGGGACGGGAATGGCGCCGTTCGTCAATCAAACGATTGAGCGTTGGATAGCCGAGTGTAGCGCCGCCGAACCAAGGTGCGGATCGGAGGCTTCGATCCCCGGTTCCCCTCCAGGTGCGCGGTTGTCGTTTGTACAAGGACATCGGAAAGGCGCGGCACGACATGAGTCCTCAGACTGGCTCGTGGTATTACCTTAGACCGGCTTTTACACTCGTGGAATTCCCTGCTCGATAGTGAGATGTAGTGGCTACCCGCAGCAAGAGATGAGGTGACTTCAGCAGGCATGCATGTTGCGAGTGTGTTGCAGAAAAGGAAACGGAGGGTGACAGAGGAGGTCGAATTGAGCCGCGTCTAGGCCGGCAGCGCTCCCCGGGGCGCGTAGTCCGTCGTTCACCTTCACTAAAGCGTGCCTGATCGGGCGCGGGGGTGTGGTCGATGGAGACTCTCAAT
>VBPB01000235.1 GCA_005893365.1 Candidatus Eiseniibacteriota bacterium | reverse complement strand
TTCACGCGCGCGCGGATTTGCGCGTTGATGTTGCCGTCGGTCGTGCCGACCCACTCGAAGTAGATCGGCACGTCCTGCTGGACGACGTTGGCCACCACCACGTCGGGCGCCGGCGCCGGAGGCGCCGCCTCTTTGCAGGCGGAGAACGCGAGCGGAAGCAGCGCGATCAGGGCCATCCTGTTCGCCGACCGGGCACTGCCGAGGTCCGGCGCGGACGCGGGTAGTCGAGTTCTCATGGAGCTCCGAGGACAGCTCGCAGGGGCGCGCAAATCAAGGTTGAATACCACGCCGGGCTCCCCGATTGGAAGTTATTTCCCTACACCCGCGCCCGCTCACTACCATTCGTATGTTCCCGGATCTCTCCGTCCCATTACCGAGAACTGCTTAGAGCCGCGCTGGAAACACGGGAGCACCGGCGACGTCGGCGCGCGTGCGCAGCACGCAGCCGCGCAGATCGGGGTGTTCCCGATGATCGGCAGTGGTGACGATCAGGTCGCAGCGGTCGCGGCCCGCGAAGCACACGCTCGTGACGATGCGCGCGGGCACCGCGAGGCTGCGCTCGACGCGGCCGTCGGGCCGGTAGCGATCGACGCGGCCGCCTCCCGCGCTCGCCACCCAGACGCCGCCCTCGGCGTCCACCGCGAGCCCGTCCGGCTGCCCGTGGCTCATCGCCCAGGTGCGCCGCCGGGCGGCGCTTCCCGCGCGGTCGAGGTCGTGCACGAATATCACGCCCGCGCGCGTGTCGGAGTGATAGATCGTCCGGCCGTCCGGCGAGAGCGCGATGCCGTTCGCGTGCAGCACGCCGCCGTACAACAGCTGCGCCTCGCCCTGCTTGTCGATCCGGTAGCACTCGCCGGGCACGGGCTCGGCGTTAGGATCGAACACCGCGAAGCGCAGCGCGCCCGCGTAGACGTGCCCCGCGGCGTCGGTGCACAGGTCGTTCCAGCCCGGCAATCCCGGGATCGAGAACAGCGTGCGCGTGACGCCGTCGCGCACGTGGACGATGTCGCGCCCCGAACAGACCACGCCGCCGTCCGCGTGCAGTGCGATCCCGCCGACACCGCGGCGTTTCGGAACCAGCGTCGTCACGGCGCCGGTCGCGTCGATGCGGTACACGCCACCGCCGAGCACGTCGCTGAACACGATCCCGCCCTCGGAGTCCTCGTTCGGCCCCTCGACGAGGCCGTAGCCGCTGGCGAGCATCTCGAATTTCACCCCGCCTCCTCTCCGCGTCAGAAGCTCCGCCCGAGGTAGAGATAGATCTGATCGTGGCCGCCTTCGCCGTGGGCATAGGCGAGGTAGAGCGGGCCGAGCGGCGTGTCGACGCCGACGAACGGACCGCCCGACAGCTCGACGTCGTGCTCGATGTCGCTGCGATCGTCCCAGGCGTTGCCGGCCTCGAACATGCCCCCGAGGTACACGGGAAACTCCCACGCGAACACGGCCGGGGAGGCGACCCGCCGGTAGACGAGGAGCTGCGCCAGACCCGAGTGCCGGCCGACCAGCGAGTTGCGGTCGAATCCGGAGAGGTTCAGAAATCCGCCTAGCGAATGCAGCGCCTCGGGGTGCGGGCCGCCGTTGATCGTCGTCTCGTAGCGGAGCGAGAGCCCGACCGTGTTGCTGCGCCAGGTGCGGAACGTCGAACCCGCGGCGCGCACGCGCACGAAGGAGTCGTCGAAGCCCATCTCCTTGCGGAACCACAAGCTCTGCACGTTCGCATAGCTGCCGTCGTTCGGGAACCGGACGCTGTCGAGCGTGTCGTACTCGAACTCGCCGTCGTAGATGCCACCCGAGAGCTGATCCGAGCGGAACTGTGCCGGGTCGCCGGTCTTGCGGCCCAGCTCCTCGTTCAGATACCCGATCCCGCCGCGCAGCTGCGCGACGTTCGAGACGTTGATGCCCACCAGCGTGCCGACGATCGTCTCGTCGCGGTCGTAGACGGCGACGCGGTCGTGTCCGCGAAAGATGTCGAGCTCGCTGCGCTCGAATCGCGCGAACGGCTGCGCGAACAGCCAGTCGCGCGGCTCGATCGGCTGATAGAGCTCCGTGCCGACCTTCGAGGTGTCGCCGATCTGCGCCTCGGTGCGCACCTCGCCGTCCCACGAGTTGATCGGGAACCAGACGTGATTGGCGCCGATGTTGTAGATCGCCTCGTCGCCGATGTCGGTCTCGAGATTCAGTCCGAAGCGGACGTATTGGCGGCCGCGCTCGCGCGCCTCGATCTGGTAGACGAGCACGAGCCCCTCGGTCTCACGGCGGATGTCGAAGCGCGCGCGCTCGAACGCGTCGAGCCCGAACAGGCGCCCGAGGTCCTTGGAGAGCACCTCGAGATCGAGCGGCTCGCCCGTCCGCGTGTGGATGCGCGCGCGCACGACGCGGTCCGAGACGGGCGAGCGGTTCTCGATCCGGATCGCGTCGATCACCGGCATCTGCACCGGGGGCCGGCGCTGGCGCGCGCGCCACTGCGCGTACTCCGCCTCGGAGACCGAATAGCGCGCGAGCTTGTCCTTCGCGGCGAGTGCGGCCTGGCGCCCGATCTCGACCGCTTCCGCCATGCGCGTGAACGAAGCCGCCCCTACGTCGCCGAGATCGGGCTGGAGCAGCACGTCGGTCTTCTTCAGCCGCTCGATCTGACGCGCCTGCTGCTGCTGCACCGGGAAGGTCCCGACCTGTGCGTTGATCCCGACCGCACTCTGGAGCTCCTCGAGCTTCGCGACCGGCGTCGAGATGTCCACGGCGATCACGTTCTCCGCGCCGAGATCCTGCGCCACGTCGATCGGCAGGTTGTTGGCGACATAGCCGTCCACGAGCACGCGACCGTCGATCACGACCGGTGAGAACGCAGCGGGAACCGACATGCTCGCGCGCTGCGCGACGGCGAGCGGGCCCTTGTCGAAGATTACCTCCTCGCCGGTCGCGATGTCGGTCGCGACCGCGCGGAACGGGAGGGGAAGGTTCTCGATCTGTGCGAGACCGTTGGCATCGAGCGTCATCGTCCGCAGCAGGAAGTCGAGCTTCTGGCCCTCGACGATGCCGGAGGGAATGAAGATGCTCCAGTCCTTGAACGCCAGGCGCAGATTGGTCAGGAAGTTCCGGTCGTCCTGCTTGCGCCGGAACGAGAGGTCCTGCCGATCCGGCTTGTCGTCGAACACGCGCACCCAGTCGACGGACTGAATCGTCTCGCTGACCTCGGCGGGCGATAACCCCGCGGCGTACAGGCCGCCGATCACCGAGCCCATGCTCGTGCCCGTCACCATGTCGACCGGTATGCACATCTCTTCGAGCACCTGCAGCACGCCCAGATGGGCGGCCCCGCGCGCGCCTCCGCCGGAGAGCACGAGGCCGAGGCGGGGTCGTGCGGCCTTGGGCGCGGGTTTCTTCGGAGCGGCTGCCGCGGCGAAAGCAAGCGCGAGGCCGAGCGCGACGAGCACGAGTACGAAACTCGTGCGGGGCTTCGTCATGGGAAAAGATTGGACGAGCGGTGTGCGGATGTGCAAGAGTTTTTTCGCGCCGTGACCGTTCGAATGCGCGAAGGGCGGTTGGGATCGAGATGGGCCGGCACCTCGCGGCCGGACGCATCGATCACGCGCAGGCCCTTCTTCGCGAGGTACGACGGATTGCGCCGGCGACGTCGATCGACTGGGCCCATATGACTGCGAATAACTTCCGTTATCAACTGCGGCAGGATCCCGGGCCCGACAACTCGCTCGGGCGCGTCAAATTCATGTTTCCGAACGCCTACTCCGTCTACCTGCACGACACGCCGCACCGCGAGCTGTTCGAGAAGGACGCGCGCGCGTTCAGCTCTGGCTGCATCCGCGTGCAGAATCCGCTCGAGCTCGCGGCGCTGCTACTCGAGGATCAGTCGGGCTGGGACCGCGCCGCGATCGATCGCGCAGTCGAGGCGGGCACCACGCGCACGGTGACGCTCGCTCAGAAGATCCCCGTGTTGCTCGCGTACTGGACGGCCTGGGTGGATCTCGAGGGCCACCTGCAGCTGCGCGGCGATGTCTACGGCCGCGACGCGCCGATCGCCGCGGGTCTGGCGGTGCCGTTTGCGGTCCGGCGCCAGCCGGCCCGCAAAGCTCCGCCGAGCGGCGAATAGCGTTGGACGACTCGCGCAGCTGTGCGAGAGTTTTGCGCGGCAGTGCCGTTTCGCGCATGCGACGCGGCGCTGCGCGCTCTGCGGGAGGACGCCAGTGAATTCGAAGTGGATCGTCGCGTCGGGCCTGTCGGTCGCCCTGATCGCGGCTGCGTTCGGCGCGCGCGCCGAGATCGGCCACTTCAACGGCGGGTTCCTGAACATTCGGGACTACTTCACACCGCCGGAGCCCGGCATCTATGCCGGGCTCTACAACTACTTCTACAGGACCGATCGGATCAACGACCGTCACGGCGACAAGATCGACGACATCAATCTCAACCCTGGGCCCGGTCCGGGCGTCCCGGCCCACGTGAGCATCGACGTGGATCTCTACGCGCTGAGCCCCGTCGTGATCTGGGAGCCCGACGTCCACTTCCTCGGCGCGCGCTATGCGGCGATCGCCGCACCCCTGTTCGCGAACGCGAGCCTGGACGCGGCGGTGTCCGTCGGCAGGAGGCTGGGCGGCGACTTCGACAATGCCAGCTTCGCTCTGGGAGACCTGCACTTCGAATTCTCCGCTGCGTATGGCTTCTACGCGGCGGTCGGCAAGTACGACACGCACCTCCAGACCGTCCCGGTACTGGGCACCGTGCGAACCGAAGACGTGGACAACATCGGCTACGGGTTCTGGACCCACCAGGTCCAGGGCGCGGCGGCCTGGTATCCGTTCGACAACAAGGGCACCGCCGTCACCGGCGTCGTCACCTACGAGCACCACAGCGACAAGGAAGACTTCGACCTGCAGCCCGGCGAAAACATCACGCTCAACTGGGGGATCAGCCAGTTCATCCCGCTCACGCAGAGCCAGAAGCTGCTGCTCGAGATCGGGCCCGCGGGCTACCAGGGATGGCAGGTGTCGGACGACCGCGGCGCCGACGCGCGCAGCGACAGCCGCGACCGCGTCCACGCCGCGGGGGGTCAGCTCGGCATCACCTCGATCGACTGGCACATGGCGGTGAACTTCCACGGATTCTACGAATACGAGACGCGATCTCGAACGCAGGGTTATTCGCTCGGGTTGAGCGCCGTGAAGAAATTCTGAGGAGAGCCGCCATGGCGGGTCGAGCGCTGCTGCCGTGCTCGGAATGGCTGCTCGGCTACCGCAAGGACTGGCTGCGGCCCGACGTGATCGCGGGCGCCACCACCGCCGCCGTCGTGGTCCCGAAGGCGATGGCCTACGCGACGATCGCCGGCCTGCCCGTCGAAGTGGGTCTGTACACGGTCCTCGTGCCGATGCTCTGCTATGCGCTCTTCGGGACGTCGCGCGTGCTCAGCGTCAGCACGACCACGACGATCGCGATCCTCGCGGGCACGCAGCTGTCGCAGGTGGCGCCCGACGGCGATCGCGCGGCGCTGCTCTCCGCCGCGGCGATGCTGACGCTGCTGGTCGGTGGCCTGCTCGCCCTGGCGTCGCTGCTGCGGCTCGGCTTCGTGGCGAACTTCATCTCGGAGCCGGTGCTCGTCGGCTTCAAGACCGGGATCGGTCTCGTGATCGTGCTGGACCAGGTCCCGAAGCTGCTCGGCGTCCACTTCGCCAAGGGCAATTTCCTCGAGAACATGATCCGGACCACGCAGAGCATTCCCGACACGTCGCTCGCGACGCTCGCCGTCGCGCTCGCGACGCTCGCCGTCCTGATCGCGCTCGAGCGCTTTGCGCCGCGCGCGCCGGCGCCGCTGGTCGCGGTCGCGGCGGGCATCGCCGGGTTCGGCCTGCTGCACCTGCCCGTGGAGTCGGTCGGGCAGGTGCCGCAGGGTCTCCCGCACTGGGTTCGGCCCGATCTCTCGGTGGCCGCTGCGCTCTGGCCGGGCGCGCTCGGCATCGCGCTGATGAGCTTCACCGAGACGATCGCCGCCGCGCGCGCGTTCGCGCAGAGCGGCGAGCCGACGCCGCGACCCAACCAGGAGCTGTTCGCCACCGGATTCGCGAACGCGGTCGGCGCGCTTTTCGGGGCGATGCCGGCCGGCGGCGGCACCTCGCAGACCGCGGTGAACCGGCTCGCGGGCGCGCACACGCCGTTCGCGTCGGTCGTCACGGCCGTGCTCACGCTGCTCACGATGCTGCTGCTCGCTCCGCTGATCGGTCTCCTGCCGCAGGCCACGCTCGCCGCGGTCGTGATCGTCTACTCGATCGGGCTGATCCAGCCCGACGAGTTTCGCGTGATCCGGAACGTGCGGCGCATGGAGTTCCGCTGGGCCCTGGCCGCGGTCGCCGGAGTCGTGCTGCTCGGGACGCTGAAGGGGATCCTCGTCGCCGTCGTCCTATCGCTCGGGTCGCTGGCACACCAGGTCGCCGATCCGCCCGTCTACGCGATCGGCCGCAAGCGCGGCACCAACGTGTTCCGCCCGCGTTCCTGCGAGCACGCCGACGACGAGACGTTCCCGGGCCTCTTGCTGGTCCGGATCGAGGGGCGCGTGTTCTTCGCGAACGCCGACCGCATCGGCCACAAGCTGCGGCCGCTCGTCGAAGAAGCGCGCCCGCGCGTGGTGGCGCTCGATCTGCGGGCGGTACCGGACCTCGAGTACACCGCGCTCAAGATGCTGAGCGACGCGGAAGAGCGGGAGCGCGAGCACGGGGTGGAGCTCTGGCTCGTGGGGCTTAACCCGGAGGTGCTGACAGTCGTGCAGCGATCGCCGCTCGGTGCGCGCCTCGGGCGCGAGCGCATGCACATGAACCTGGAGACGGCGGTCGCGAAGTATCTCGCCTGATACGCCGGAGAGAGGACGACATGGCGGACGCCGCACCCGCGCGAGAGGGATCGAGCGAGGAGACCGTCCAGCGCGCCGTCGAGGCCGCGATCCGGATCGGGGCGCGATCATCGCGGTGGCCGGTGCGGGTCCCTATCACTGGCTGGAGCGCCAGCTCGGCGGACGCAGCGTGGCGGCCGCAGTCCTGTTCACCGTCTTCGCGCTGATCGTATTGATCAAGCCCACGGTGTTCCTGACCAGCGCGATCGTGGACTGGGGACAGGGTGTCGCCGCCCAGATCCGCGACGGGCAGCTCGCGATCCCGCCCGCGCCCGAGTCGGTCCGGAGCTGGCCGGTCGTGGGCAGTCCGATCTACGAGTTCTGGTCGCTCGCCGACTCGAATCTCCAGGCGGCGCTGCTCAAGGCGAGGGAGCCGCTCCAGAATTTCGGCCTGTGGCTGCTGCACTCGGCCGCGACCGCGGGAGCGGTGGTGCTGCAGTTCGCGCTGTCGGTCGTGGTCGCCGGGGTGCTGCTCGCCAACTCCGATGGGTCGAAGGGCCTCGTCGACCGGTTCGCGGTCCGCCTCGCTCCCGAGAGCGGCCGGCACATGAGAGCGCTTG
>VBPB01000240.1 GCA_005893365.1 Candidatus Eiseniibacteriota bacterium | reverse complement strand
CCGCGCGCTCCCGGGGAGGTGCACGCGATGATGCGGGTTCCGTCTCGCGAGGCGCTCGGGCGCTGGTGCGTCGCCAACTCCGGCCGGTTGGGGATGGAGGGTGGTGGGCGCGTCGCGCTGCGCGGTCTCGAGGTCGAGGTCTTGCGCCACGTTCCCGGCAAGCGCTGGACGGCGCGGCTGAGCGGCACGCTGGGACGAGGCCGGCAGACGCGGGGCTTCGTGGCGATCGTCAAGAGCTACGGCTCACGCCGCAACGCGCAGGATGCGTACCGCACCCTCGAGGCGCTCGACCGGCTGCGGGAGGCGGGCGCGGGGGAGAAGCACGCTCGCTTCTACACGCCCCGCCCCCTGGCGATCGATCCGGAGCAGCGACTGGTCCTGGTCGAGGCCTTGGCGGGCGAGAGTCTCGAGGCCGCGCTCCCCCTGGTCGGGGGCAGCCCGGTGTTGGGCGAGCTCGGGCAGGCGCTGGCGCGCTTCCACGCCGGCCCGGCGGCGTGCCGCAAGCGGATCGATGTCCGCTCGCTCCAGGGCCACCTGCGCCGCTCGGCGTGCGCCATCCGCGCCGCCTTTCCGGGGCTCGCGCCCCACCTCGACACCCTCACGCGCCGCCTCTGGCTCGAGCGTCCGAGACCCGGCCGCCCCACGCTCCTCCACGGCTCCTTCCGTCTGAACCACGTGCTGGTTCACCAAGGCAGGCTCGCCCTCATCGATCTCGACGGCGCCAGCGTGGGCCCGGCCGAGTTCGATGTCGCCAACTTCCTCGCGTCGCTCTACTATTTCGAGGCGGAGGGTCGCCTGCACGGGATCGAGCGGCGCGAGATCGCCCGTCGTTTCCTGAACGGCTACCGTGCGGTCGCGCGGTGGGCGCTCGATCCCGAGGCGCTCCGCTGGTACCGGGCCGCGCTGCTGGTGGCCAAGCAGGCGCGCAAGTACGCGACCCGCCCGCGCCGCGAACCCGAACGGAAGCTGCGGCGAATGCTGAGCCTGGCCGAGCGGAGCCTCCGGCCCGCCTCTCGACGGGCGGAGCGAGTCCGCCGCGAGGGGCTCGGGGAGGTTCGAGCATGAGCCCTGCGTCGCGATCGCTCCCTCCCGCCGAACGTCTCCCGCGCGATCGCGAGGCGCGCGGGATCCTCGCCGCGCTCCGGAGCCGGCGCAGCGAGATCGGGATCGGGCTCATCCTGCTCGGCTTCATCGTGCTGCCGAGCGGCATCCTCGGCTTGCTGAGCTGGCGCGCGGTCCAGCGCGAGCGCTCGTATTCCGAAGTTCGCCTGCGCGAGAGCCACCGGCGGTACGCTCGGCTTGCGGCCCACGAGATCGACGTCGAGCTCGAGGGGATCGAGTCGCGCTGGCAAGCGGCGCTCGACAGCGCCGCCACGCCCCCCTCGGGGCCCACGGCGACCTGGCTCGCGCGGCACGACGGGCGGGAACCGTTGATCGCCGGCTACTACCTGATCCACGAGCCGGGAGTGATCGCCTATCCGCCCAACGCCACCCGCGGCGAGGCGCGCCCGGCCGAGGCGGGGGGCGAGGTGAAGCGCGGGGACCGCGAGGTCTTCGAGCGCGTGGTGGCCCGGGGCGAGGATCTCGAGTACCACGATCACGATCTGAAGCGGGCGACGGAGACCTACCGGACGCTGCTGGTGCAGGTCCATAGCGAGCAGCTCCGGGCGATCGCCCAGAGTTACGTCGGCCGCGCCCAGCTCAAGGACGCCGAGTGGACCGAGGCGCTCTCCACCTACCGCGACCTGCTCCTGCGCTATCCCGAAGCGAGAGATCTCCATCGCATGTACCTGCGCTTCCTGGCGCAGTACCAGATCGCGGTGGCCCTCGAGGGCATGGGCCGCGAGCATGACGCGCTGGAGGCGCTGGCCGGTCTCGGCCGCGATCTCGTCAGGCGCAGCGACGCCATCCAGTCCCTCCAGTACTCGTACTACATGGATCTCATCGAGACCATGGCGGAACGCGTGCTGAGCGCCCCGGCCCTGGCGGACGCGGCGCGCTGGAGGGACCAGTTCCGGACCCTCAAGGAGCAGGGCAAGAAGCGCATCAGCCAGCGCTACTTCATCCAGCTCCTCGAGGCCGAGCTCGACGAGATCGCGTTGCACCACCGGCACTGGTCGCCGCGGCTGCGCTACCTCTCCGAGCATGCGGAGGGCGAGCCCTTCCTGCTGGTCTATCGCCCGCTCCCCGACGCCGCCGGCGTCTACGTCAAGGGGGTGCTGGCCGCCCAGATCGACCTCGGCCGCCTCAAAGGGGAGCTCTTGCGTGGGATCATCGCCAACCTGCAACCCGGGGGCGCGGCCGGGCTCGCCATCGTGAGCGACCAGGGCGAGAGCGACGGAACCAACGGGAACCCGCGCGCCCGCGTGGGCGAGGCCGCACTCCAGACGCTCGCCGAGCCCTTCGACTTCTGGCAGGTGGCGGTGATCCCCCACGACGTGCCGGGGACGCTGAAGCGCCTCGATCTCACCACCACCCTGTGGCTGTGGCTGGTCTCGCTCCTGCTGCTCGCGATCCTGTCGGGAGCGGTGCTGTTCGTTCGGCGCGCGCGGCGCGAGGCCTACCTGGCGCGCGCCCAGACCACGTTCGTCTCGAACGTGTCGCACGAGCTGCGCACGCCGCTCGCCTCGATCCGGATGTTCGCCGAGCTGCTCGAAATGCAGCTCGAGCACCCCGAGCGGGCCGCGAGCGAGGGCGGGCGGCGCCAGGCCGCCGACCACCTCGAGATCATCCGGCGCGAGTGCGACCGGCTCGGACGGCTGATCGAGAACGTGCTCGATTTCTCGCGGCTCGAGCATCGCACCCGCCGCTACCGGCTCGAGCCCCGCAACCCGGGCGAGTTGCTGGAGCGCATCGTCGCGTCGTTCCGCCCCCATGCCGAAGCCCACGGGTTCAGGCTCGCGCTGCTCGTCGACGAGGGCCTCCCCGCGGTGCTCGCCGACGAGGACGCGATCGCGCAGGTGATGCTGAACCTGCTCGGCAACGCGGTCCAATACAGCGACGCGGTGCGGGAGATCCAGATACACGCGCGGCGCGAGGCCGGGACGGTGGCGATCGACGTCGCCGACCGCGGCATCGGGATCGAGCCGGGCGAGCTCCCCAGGGTGTTCGACAAATTCTACACCGGGCGGCGCCGCATGGACTCGGCTCAGGGGAGCGGCCTCGGCCTCGGGCTCACGCTGGCTCGCGCCATCGCCCGCGCCCACGGGGGCGACATCCGCGTGGCCAGCGTCCCGGGCGAAGGTTCGACCTTCACGGTCACCCTGCCGGTGCCACGGCTCGAGACGCGCGCGAGCGGACGCCGCGCCGTCGCCGGCGCCAGGATCCCGGTGGTGGGGAGGGGCCGATGAGTGGACTGTTGATCGTCGAGGACGACGCCTCCCTGGTGGTCGGTCTCAAGAGCGCGCTGGAAGGCGAAGGCTACGAGATCATGATCGCGCGCACCGGTCCCGAAGGGCTGCACCTCGCGCTCGAGGAGCACCCCGACCTGATCCTCCTCGACCTCATGCTGCCCGGCATGAGCGGCCTCGAGATCTGCAAACGGATCCGCGACGCCGGGCTGCGGTCCAAGGTGATCATCCTCACCTCGCGGTCCGAGGAAGACGACCGGGTGTTCGGGCTCGAGCTCGGCGCCGACGACTACGTGACCAAGCCCTTCAGCGTTCGCGAGCTGATCGCGCGGGTGCGCGCGCAGCTGCGGCCCGAGCCCGGCGGCCCCGGGCCCTCGGTCCCGGATCGCGTGCGCTTCGCGGACGTGCTGGTGGACTTCAAGCGGCGCGAGGTGTTCCGCGGCCGCGAGCTTCAGCCGCTCACCCACCGTGAGTTCTGTCTGCTCGAGTACCTGATCCAGCATCCCGGCGAGGTGCTGAGCCGTGAGCGCCTGCTCGAGGAGGCGTGGGGCTACGCGGCCGAGCTCACCACCCGCACCGTGGACAACCACATCCTCCGCCTGAGGAAGCACATCGAGGCCGATCCCGAGAATCCCCGCCACATCAAGACGGTGCGGGGCGCCGGCTATCGCCTCGACGTGTCGCTCCAGCGGGGGTCGGGATGAAGCCGCTCCCGCGTCCCGAGCCGGGCGACGCCGTCGGGGTGTGCCTCCACGGCGCCACCCTCAACCTGGAGGCCGATCGGCCCGAGCTGCTGAGCTACGCGCGTCTCCATCTCGCGCACCTGGCGGGGCCGCCCGCGGCCGCCCCCGATCTGGTGGTGCGCTGTTCGTGGAGCGAGGGGCGATGGGACCGGGAGGCCAACCCGTTCGTCTCGACCGCGAAGCTCGAGCCCCTGGGCAAGCGGATGCTGGGGAACGAGAGCGAGCTGGTGTGGCTCGACACGCTGCGCATGCCCGGCCTCAAGCTGCGCTTCCGGCGCGAGGGTTCCTGCTTCCGCTTCGACGTGCACTACGGGTACACGCCCAAGGTCGCGAAGCGCGGGCCGGTCCCCCACTACGCATAGAAGCGCTACTTCTCCCTCATGAGCTACCTCGTCTACTACCCGCTGTTGTGGTTCCTGCGCCGGACCCGCGGGCTCGAGCCCCTCCATGCCTCGGCCCTCGACGCCGATGCCGGCGGCGTGCTGATCGGCGGGGCTCCTGTCCGAGAACCTGGCGCTCACCGACGGCACCTTCGTCTACGCGTGCTACGAGCCGATCCGCCTCGATGACGGCAGCCTCAGCCTGCTCGAAGGCTCGATGGCGCGGCTGGCCCCGATGCCGTTTCCCGAGGGCCTCAAGAAGAAGCGTCTGTTCCATGCCCGCGCCACCGCGGATCGGACGGTTCCCGCCGTGCTGTTCCTTCCCCGGCTCTCCGATCGTGCGCTCGTGGAGCCGATCGATCCGGTCGAGGCGGCCGAGCGGCTCGCCGCGATGAACCGCCTCACCCGCGAGCTCGATGATTTCGGCTGGTACGCCGCGGCGCTCGATCTTCAGTGGCCCTCGCCGGCCGGCGGCGTGCGCGGCGCCCGGCTGCTCGAGCTCACGCGCCGCACCCGCTGCTACGCGCTCTCGATCGACCGCGGCCAGGGGATCGCGCCCTTGGTCGACCGCCTGATCCGCTGGGCGGGCGGAGGCGGCCTGGTTCCGGCCGGCGAGGGGATGTCGCGCGCCGGCGAAGCCTGAGAGAGGGGAGGACCCACACCCGTGACCACGCATCTCACCCCCGCCGCAGGCGTCGGGGCTCCGGTCCGATGGCTGCTCTCGCCCGATCTCATGCCCGACGCCCGGGCGATCGCGAGCCTCGAGCGGCTGGCCAAGATGCCGGCGCTCGTCCATCACGTCGCGGTGCTTCCCGACGTCCACCTGAAGTCGGGACAGGCGACGCCGACCGGCACGGTGTTCGCCGCTCGCGGCGCGGTTCTCCCCACCGCGGTCGACGCCGGGATCGGCTGCGGCATTCGCATGGTGTCGAGCCGCGTCCCGGCGCGCGCGCTCGACGCGGGAGCGCTGGACGGGATCTTCCGCGAGCTCATGCGCCGGGTCCCGGTGGCCCGACACGAGACGGAGGTTCTCACGCCCGGCGAGGTCGAGGCGATCCTGACCGAGGGCCCCGCCTGGTGCGTGCGGGCGCGCGGCCTCCCGCCCGCGGAGCTCGACGCGGTGGAGGACACCGCGCTGGCCTCGGAGGACGACGACGCGGGGCTCGCCGCGGCCGTTCCCCTGAAGGCCAAGCAGAAGGCGATGCGCACCTTCGGCACGCTCGGAGGCGGGAATCACTTCGTCGAGCTCCAGGAGATCGTCGAAGTCCTCGATCCGGAGCGCGCCGCGGCCTGGGGGCTCGCCGAGGGACAGGCCTTCTTCATGATCCACACCGGCTCCCGCTCGATCGGAAGCAAGACCATCAAGGGGATGGTGCGCGAGCACGGCGGGGATCCCGAGTCCCTGATCGAGATCCCGACCCATTCCGACTCCGGCCGCGCGGCGGCCGCCGCGATCCGGGGCGCGACCCGCTTCGGATTCGCCAATCGCGCGATGATCCACCAGGCGCTGCGCGACGCGGTGAGGCGGGTCCTGGGCGATCGCGCGCCCGAGCTGCCGCTCCTCTTCGATTGCGCGCACGTCAGCATCCGGCCCGAGCGCTGGAACGGGGAGGCGCTGTGGGTGCACCGGCACGGCGCGAGCCGCGCCCTGCCGGCGAGCGCCATCGCGGGTCACCCGGTGTTCTCGCGCACCGGACAGCCGGCGCCGGTCCCGGGCTCGATGGGCCACGACTCGTTCGTGTGCGCCGCCGCCGAGGGCGCGCTGGAGGCGTTCGGTTCCGTCAACCACGGCGCGGGCCGCACGCTCGACAAGCCCGAGGCGGGGGCGCGCTTCACCGACGGCATGATCGAATCCGAGATGCGCACCAAAGGGATCCGGCTCTACCGCTACGGTCTGGGATCCATCGCCGAGCAGGCGCCCGCCGCCTTCAAGAGCATCTCGCGCGTGGTCGACGCGATGGCGGCGCTCTCGCTCGCGCGCCCCGTCGCCCGGCTGCGTCCGGTCGCGGTGCTCAAGGGGTAGGCGTGGCCCACGACCCCCGAGCGATTCGTGAAGGAGTCCTGGCATGATCGACCTCAGCAGCACGCGAGGGCAGATGCTTGGAGACATCCAGTCCGCAGGACGGGGGGCCTCGTCCCCGCTGGCGGATCTCGCCGATCCGCGGTTCCTCGAGCGCGAGGAGGCGTGGGTCATGCTGCGAGCGCACGAGCGCGACGATCTCCTCGAGGACCTCGAGGGGCCCCTGAATCGCCGGTACCGCGCGGTCCCGCGCGAACGGCTTCGCCGTGAACTCATGGAGCCGATCAAGAAGGCGCTTGGCAATGCCTACAAGTGGGGCAATCGGAGGGACCCGGCCAAGTGGATCGGGGTCGAGATCGTGGCGACCCGGGCCGGCGCGTTCGTGGCGGTGTCCGACGAGGGCGACGGATTCGACGTCCGCGCCCTGGTGGCGAAACGGCGCGCCGGCGAGCGCTACTTCACCCACGGGGGATCGGGGCTCGCACACTTCGAGAAGACCGCTTCACGGGTCGGCTACGAGAACCAGGGCCGGACGGTCATGATCCGGTTCCTGTGCTCGGCCGAGCCGGGCCGGCAGGTCGATGCGCGGGAGCGCGCCGACCTGGGGGACGCCGCCAGCGAAGCCTTCCAAGCAGCGAGTGTCGGTGGAATCCTGCCGCGTCTACGCGTCGAGCGAGGTCGGCGACCGAGAGGTGGAACGCGAACTGACCTACGCCGTGAAGCTGCGCCGACCCGGCTCCGGCGGCACGAGGACGGTGCTGCTCAAGGGACGCCTGCTGCCTCCGCACTTGGGCCGGACGGAGTTCGTGGTCTCGCATCAGCTCGGCAACGGAGCGTTCAAGAACCACGAGACCATGCGCGTGCCGAAGCCCCTGACGATCCTGGATCAGCCTTCGATCGTGCTCCTCGAGTGGCATCCGACGATCGCCTTCAAGGACCGCGTCAGGTCGATCGACACGCCGATTCGACTGGCAAAGGTGTTCGCCGCCGTGGGCGGCGGCCTGCGGATCCTGCACGCAAGCCAAGTCGGCCTCGCGGTCCTGGAGACTGCGGAGGAGGCCTGCGAGCGTTGCCGGGATGCGGGACGGAGGATCGAGAGCCGGCTGGCTTCGTCGGGACCCCGCCGTCTCGAGCAGCTCCACGAATGCGTGGCGCTCGTCGTTCGGGGCTTCCGCGACCTCGAGTCCTGGGAGTACCGGCCGGTGTACGGCCAGCTGCGGTGGGATGCGGTCACCTGCGCCCGGAAGCGCTTCTACCTCAACGGATTCGAGCATTGTCGCCTCTCCCATCCGGGCCTCGACCTGGGCGGGTTCCTGGCGGACGCGGTGAGGTTCTACGTCCTGCGGGAGGAAAGGCGGGACCTCTACGCGCACGTCCGTCGTGCCCTTCTCGACGGCTATGCCGCCGATGGATTGGCATGGCGGGGCGACATCGAATGGTTCGTGGGCTGCGCCCTGCTGCTCGGCCTCGACCGGCTGGTCGCGCGTCCCGAGAAGAAATGGGAGCCCAAGGTCGACGGCCTCCTCGGCGAGTGCCGGCGCGCGCTGCTGGCCGGGCGGGTTTCCGCCGGCCCCAACGTCCATGACCCGTCCACGTGAAGGAGCGTTCGAGCCGCCGGGCCGAGCCCCGGGCCGGGGGTACCGGTGGGAGCGCCGCGGTTACCTCGATTTTACCGGGGTGAGATCGCCCGGTGACCCGCAGGGCCGGGGGCGACCCCTACCATCATAGCGTTGTCACAGCGTCAAACCGGTCGGCGGCCGCCGCCCTTCGAGCGTCGGCGCCTCGGGCCGGATCCGGGAGGCTCGAGATGAAGGTTCGTTTCGGCAGCGTCTTGACCGGCATCTTGGCGGTGATCGTTTCGGCGGCGACTTCCGCGGCCCAGACGAGCCACCCCAGCCCCACCCCGGCGTTCCTCACGACCCTGAAGCACGGCCAGTGGATCCAGCTCGAGGGCATTCCTCAGAAGGACCTCTCGGTGATCTGCACCGAGGTGAAGGTCCTCACCGGGGACTTCCTCGACGACGACTGGGAGCTCCGCGGGATGGTCCACGACCTCGATCCGGCGGCCCATGAATTCAGCGTCGGCCGCTACCGTGTCCATCTCAAGGCCGGGGTCGAGTACGACGACGACGACGACGACGACGCGGGCAAGTTCAAGAGCTTCTCGGACCTCCATCCCGGTCGGTTCGTCAAGGTCGAGGGCACCTACCTGAAGGATGGGACGTTCCTCGCCAAGGAGATCAACGATGAAAGCGGCAAGGTCGTTCGGAAGCCGGGCATCGAGCAGAGCATCAAGATCGTGGGGAAGATCGAGACCGTGAACCCGACGCGCCTCACCATCGCGGCCATGGGCTCGAGGTTCCTCGTCGACGACAAGACGAAGCTCAAATCGGTGATCAAATAGTATGCGCTCGATTGGGATCGGGTGGCTCGCCGCGTTCGGCGTCCTCTTCGCCATCGCGCCGGGAGGCCCCGCGTTCGGAGAAGTGCCGCACCGCTTCGTCCTGACGCCGCAGGCGATCGACTCGTCGGCCGGACATGCGCCGCAACCGGCCGCGCCCGCTGCCGGGCAGGCGCGCGATACGACTCGAACGCCGGTGCCGGCCGCGCCCGCTGCCGGGCAGGCGCGCGATACCACTCGAACGCCGGTGCCGGCCGCGCCCGCTGCCGCGCAGGCGCGCGATACCACTCGAACGCCGGTGCCGGCCGCGCCCCCTGCCAGGCAGGCGCGCGATACCACTCGAACCCCGGTGCCGGCTGCGCCCGCCGCCGGGCACGCGCGCGCCACGACTCGAACGCCGGTGCCGGCCGCGCCCGCTGCCGGGCAGGCGCGCGCGACGACTCGAACGCCGGCGCCGGCCGCGCCCGCTGCCGGGCAGGCGAGCGACCCGGCGGGGATTCGCGAGCGCCGGCTGGTCCCCTACGACGATCGCGAGATCGCCGCGGCGCTCGAGCGGCCGCTGGGGCAGGAGGACTGCGAGCGGATCGCGCTGGCTCGGAATCTCACGCTGCGCATCGCCGCGCGCGAGCGCGGCAAGGCCGAGCGCGCCCACTGGGGTAGCTACGGCCGGTTCCATCCCGCGCTCTCGCTGTCGGGCAGCGGCGCTCGGGCCCTGGCCGCGGACGACACCTCGTGGACGGGCGGGCTGCGCCCCGGCCTCGAGACCTCGACCCAGACCCGCGCCCTGGTGGGCGGCGTCACGGCGTTGTTGCCGACCGGCGCCAGGGTCGACGTCACGCGCGACATGAGCTGGCTCCGGGGCTCCTCGGCCCTCGATCAGCGGAGCACCTTTCTCCGGGCGGCGGTACGGCAGCCGATCCTGCGCGACAGTCGCGTCGTGGCGCGCAGCCCGATCGAGGACGCCGACTTGACCCGCCAAACCCAGGAGAGCCTGCTGGCGGAGGAGGTTCGGCAGACGACGCACCGGGCGAGGCTCGCGTACTACGACGTGCTCCGGACGCGTGAGATCGTGCGGGTGGCGGAGGATGCGCTCCACGGCGATTCCGCCCTGGTCGAAGCGTCTCAGGCGTTGCTGGACGCCAAGCTGGCGACGCGACGCGATGTCCTGAGCGCCGAGATCCGTCTCGCCGACGACCGGGCCTCGCTCGCGAGCGCCGAGAAGGACTACCAACTCGCCCTCGACCAGATCAAGAACGCGATGGGGCTGCCGATCCGGGATTCGATCCAGGTGGCCGACTCCCAGCTCGCGTTCCGCCCCGTCGACCTGGACGTCGAGCAGTTGATCGCGCTGGCGCTGGCGAAGAGCCCGCCGCTGGAGGCCGCGGACGCGGCCATCCGGCAGCGTCAGCTGCGCCTCCGGGTGACACGGAACGCGACCTTGCCGAACCTCGACCTCACCGCCAGCTTCGCGAAGCGACTGGATCACGACCACACCACCAGCATCCAATCGCGCGACACCGACTGGGGGGGAGGCGTCACCCTCACCTACCCGCTGTTCGGACGCGAAGCCGCGGCGGCAACGGAGATCGCCGAACTCGAGCTCGGGCAGGAGGCCGACCGGCGCGTGATCCTCGAGCGCGAGATCACCCTCGCGATCCGCGACGCGGTGCGCTCGCTCCACAGCATCGCCGAGGAGATCACGTCGGTCGACCGCAGCATTGCGGTGGCCGAGGAGAAGCTCGACTTCGCCAACACCATGTTCAAGCTGGGGCGGGCCTCCAACCTCGACATCACGGACGCGCGCGAGGCGCTGCTCAAGAGCCGGAATCAGCATGCCCGTCGCGTGGCCGACTACCACGGCGAGTTGAGCGCGCTCGAGAGCCTGACCGGCCTCGCCCTGGCCCCATGACCCAACCTCACGAGGAGACCATGAATCACGAGGCTTCGAACCCCAGCACCGAGCCGCACCCGCGAAACCGGAACGGATCGAAGGCTGCGAGAGCGTGGCAGACGTGGCGTGAGCGCCCTCGCGGGAGCGCGGCCCTGATGGCGGTGGCGCTGGTGGCGCTGGCCGCAGTGGTCGGCGCCTGGGCGCTGTTGGGCAAGGGGCGGGAGCTCGACCGGATCCCGACCACCAAGGTCAAGCGCGGGCAGGTCACCGTCAAGGTGACCGAGTCGGGTGAGCTCAGGGCCCTGAGCCAGGTCACCATCAGCGCCGTCACCGACAAGCAGATCCAGTGGCTGGTTCCGGAGGGCACCTACGTCCGGACCGGCGACCGGCTGATCGTCTTCGAGTCTCAGAAGTACGTGATCGCGACCGGCGAGGCGCAGTCCGCGCTCGACGTGGAGCGCGCGAACCTCAAGAAGGCCCAGAGCGACCAGGAGTCCCAGATGAACAAGGAGGAGGCGGCGCGCAAACACTATGAGTCGCTTCCCGAGCTCGCGAAGAAGGGCTACATCCAGCAGAGCGAAGTGGATGACGCGCGGCTCGCCTACCTCAGCGCCAAGTCCCAGACCCGCGCCATGGCGGCGGCGGTGGATGCGGCGAAGGCCAACGTCGAGCGCGCCGGCCGTGCCATGGCCGAGCAGTTCCGGAAGCTGAATCAGGGCGTGATCCGCGCTCCCCGCGCGGGTCTGGTGGTTCGAGGGCATGGACCTCCTCTACCTGCCCGACATCTCGTCGATGCTGGTCGACGCCCAGATCAGCGAGGTCGATCTCTCCAAGGTGCGGGTCGGGCTGCCGGCGGAGATCACGCTCGATGCCTTCCCCGGCGTCCACTTCAAGGGCGAGGTCGTCACCATCGGCAACCTGGCCAAGCGCAGGATCAGTCGCGCCACCGGGAAGCCGAGCGGCGCCCGCGTCTTCGACGTCACCGTGAAGGTGCTCGCCAGCGACCCACGCCTCAAGCCCGGACTCACCGCCACGGTCGACATCGTCTCGAGCGAGCTCGAGCAGGCCATCTACGTGCCGATGGAAGCGGTGTTCTTCGACGAGAAGGACCAGCCCTTCGTCTACGTCAAGGGTCGGGACCGCGTCCAGGAGCGCCCGGTCGAGCTCGGCGAGAGCAACGACCGGGTCACCATCGTGACCAAGCACTTGAGCCCCGGCGAGGAAGTCCTGCTGGCGCGCCCCGGGTCGATCTAGATGGGGCGCGAGGCGATGGCGCACGAGGCGATGGCGCACGAGGCGATGGCGCACCACCTGCCTCCGACGGCGCATCGGTTCCGCGGCCGGCGCGCGAGGATCGCCTCATGATGCCGTATCGTGAGGCGCTCGAGATCGGGATCGAGAACGTCCTCTCCCACAAGCTGCGGTCGGCGCTGACCACGCTCGGCGTGATCTTCGGCGTCGCCGCCGTGGTCTCGATGCTCTCGATCGGCGAGGGGGCGCGCCGCTCGGCGATCGAGCAGATCCGGCAGCTCGGCACCAACAACATCCGGGTCCGGCAGGTCCAGCTCACGGGCGCCCAGGCGGACCTGGCCGAGAAGGCCTCCGCCGACGGCCTCACCTACCTCGATGCGCAGACCATCGCCGCCGGGCTGCCGAACGCGCTCGGCGTGAGCCCGCTGCGCTACCTCGAGGCGGACATCGCGCGCGGCAGCAAGGACGCGAACGGACACGTCGTCGGGACCGACGACGGCTATCAGCGGATCACCCACCTGAGGCCGGCCGAGGGCCGCTTCATCAGCGCGCTCGACGTGCGCGACGCCAAGCGCGTGTGCGTGATCGGCGCCGACGTGCGAAAGGACCTGTTTGGCTTCGCCGATCCCATCAACCGGCGGATCAAGATCGACGACACGTGGTTCACGGTGGTGGGGCTCATGGGGGGCCGGAACCTCAAGGGCGGGAGCGGTCCGATCCGGATTCGCGACATCAACCGCGACATCTACATTCCCATCACCGCCGCGCTGAAGCGGTTCACCGACCCCGACCACCCCCAGTCCGTCGACGAGATCGCCGTCCAGGTCGCCGACCAGGGCCAGGTGGTCGCGACCGCCGAAGTGGTGAAGCGCATGATCCGCCGCACCCATCGCGGCGCTCCCGATTTCGAGATCGTGATCCCCGCCGAGCTCCTCGCCCAGAGCCAGCGCACCCAGCGCCTGTTCAACGTGGTGATGGGCTCGATCGCCGCGATCTCGCTGCTGGTGGGCGGAATCGGGATCATGAACATCATGCTGGCCAGCGTCACCGAGCGCACGCGGGAGATCGGCATCCGCCGCGCGGTGGGCGCCACCGAGCGCGACGTGATGAACCAGTTCCTCAACGAGACCGTGCTGGTGAGCGTCGGCGGCGGCCTGATCGGGATCATGCTCGGCGCGATCATGGCGAAAGCGATCAACCTGTTCGCCGGCTGGCAGACCGTGATCTCGTTCGGCAGCGTGATTGTCTCGTTCGGGATCTCCGCCGTGGTCGGAATCGTGTTCGGTCTCTACCCGGCGCGGCGTGCGGCGCGTCTCGACCCGGTCGAGGCCCTCCGCTACGAATAAGCGACGTCTCTGACCGACGAGGAGCGGATGAGACCCGACGACAACGTGGCCGCGCTCGCGGAGTTCCCCCAGCTCGGCGTGATGCTGGACGAGGAGCGCGCCCCCGGGGTGCTCGAGCGGGCGCTCGACCCGCACCAGCGCCTCCGCGTCGCCCGCTGCCGCGTGACTCAGCTCCACTACAAGCCCGGTTCCTCCTGCAGCGTGGTGATGCTCGCGGGTCTCGCGCCGCCAGGAGGGACAGCCGACGATCAGATCTACCACGGCACCCTGTTCGCCGCCTCCGACAAGGCCGCGCGCCAGGCGAGGGAGGCAGGTTCCTCGAACCTGATCGCGCCGCGTGTCGGACCGCCCTTCGTGTGGGTGCCCGAATGGAGCGTCCTGCTGTGGGCGTTCCCCAACGACCCCAGGCTCCACGGACTCCCGGCCATGGTCGATGCCGCGGGCATCGTCGCCTC
>VBPB01000232.1 GCA_005893365.1 Candidatus Eiseniibacteriota bacterium | reverse complement strand
CGAGCACCGAGTCCCCATCCCATTGTCGCCCGGCTCACCGTCATGAACGTGCTGGTCACCGGCGCCTCCGGATTCATCGGGCGGGCGTTGATCCGACGGCTGGCCGATGGCGGCCACGACGTGCGCGCGATGGTGCGGCAGGCCGAGACCGTGGCGCCCCATCCGCGCGTCCAGCCGTTCCCGGCCGACCTGCTCGACCCGGCCTCGCTCGAGCGCGCCACCCACGGCATCGCGGTCGTGGTGCACCTCGCCTGCGCCACCGGCGTGGCGGACGAGAAGCAGGTGCGGGCGGTCAACGTGGACGGCACCCGGGCCCTCCTCGACGCCGCGCGGCGGCAGGGCGTGCGCCGCTTCGTCTTCGTCTCCAGCATCTCGGCCACGCGGGCGCGCCTCGGTCCCTACGGGCAGACCAAGAAGGAGGGCGAGGCCCTGGTGGCCCACGCCGGCCTCGAATGGGTCACGGTGCGCCCGTCGCTGGTCTACGGCTCGGCGTCGGTCGGGCTGTTCGCCACGCTGGCCGGCTACCTGCGCTCGCTGCCGGTGGTGCCGGTGGTGGGCGACGGCCGCAACGCGCTCGATCCGATCCACATCGACGACGTGTGCGAGGTGCTGAGCCAGTGCGTGACCCGACCCGACGTCCTGGGAAAGACCTTCGACCTGCTCGGCCCTGAGCGTGTCACCTTCGACGCGTTCCTGTCGCGCCTCGCCGGCGCGATGGGGATCAAGAAGCCGGTGGCGCACGTCCCGGGCGGCCTGGCGCTGATGCTCGCCTCGGCGCTCGGGGCGGTCTCGCGGCGTCCGCCGCTCTCGGTCGACAACGTGCTGGGGATGATCTCGCCGGCGCAGGTGGACGGTGAGCCGGCGCGCCGCGCCTTCCCGATCCCCTGGACGCCGCTGGCCGAAGGCCTGAGCGCCTTCGCGGGTCCGCCCGCGACCAACGGGAGCACGCACCCGGGGCCGGCGGCGGCTGCGACGGCGGCGCCGCGCGTCGAGGTGGCGGTCGCCACGCGGCCGGAGGGGCTGCCCGCCCCGAGCCGGATCGAGGTGGCGCCGCGGCCGCAGCGTCCGGTGCGGGTCGCCGTCATCGGGCTCGGCAGGATGGGCGTGGTGCACACCACCGTGCTGGCCATGATCCCCGACTGCGAGATCGTGGGCTTGAGCGACCACCACGCGGCCCTGGGCCGGACGGTGCGCGGGATGGGCCACCGCGCGCCCTTCTTCTCCCGCGCCGAGAAGATGCTGGCGGCGACCAAGCCGGACGCGGTGTTCGTGTGCGTCCAGCAGAACGCGCACTACCCGCTCGCCAAACTGGCGCTGGAGGCCGGGGCGGCGGTGTTCGTGGAGAAGCCGCTGGCGCACACGCTGGCCGACGCCGAGGCGCTGGCCGAGTTGGCGCGCCGGACCGGACGGCCGGTCGCCTGCGGCTTCACGCTCGCCTACCTGCCGGTGTTCGCGCGCGCCCGCGCCGCGGTGGGGGCCATCGGTACCCTGCGCCAGGGCCGCTCGTCGATGAACCTGTCGCAGGTGTTCGGTCCGCGCGCGGGGTGGATGTACGACCCGGCGCGCTCCGGCGGCGGCGTGGTGGCGAACCTCTCGTCCCATCTGCTGTTCCTGCTCGAGTGGTACCTGGGCACGCCGGTCGAGGTGCGGGCCACCTGGAAGAAGCTCTACGGCGTGGTCGAGGACGAGCTGCACGCGATGATGACGCTGCCGGGCGGGGCCGAGGTGGGCTTCGACTCGTCGTGGTGCGTGCCCGGCTTCCCGCTCTCCGCGGTGGTGATCGAGCTGGACGGGGAGAACGGCAAGCTGCTGGTCTCGAACGACGCGCTGGAGCTGGACCTGCGCGAGCCCAAGGACGGCTGGCCCGCGGGCCACACGCGGGTGCGCCACGCCGAGCTGCCCCAGACCGGACGCTTCGACGTGAACGGCGACGGCTACTATCTGGAAGATGCCGACTTCCTCTCCTGGGCGACCGGCGGGCCCGAGCCGCCCATCACCGTCGAGGCGGCGCTGCGCGTCCAGCGCGTGATGGCGGCACTCTACCGTTCGGCCGGAGACGGTGGCCGGGTGGTGCGGGTGGCCGGGTGAGGAAGGCTCCGTTCGTGGCGCCGCGGCTGCTGCTGGGCGCTGAGTCCCTGCTCGGCGTCTCGCGTGGCTCGCGCGACCGCATGCTCGAGATCGCCGCCCGCTACACCGACCCCGAGACCCTGGCGGTGACGCTCGCCAAGGCGCTCGCCGCCGGCGCGGAGGGCGTGTTGGCGAGCCCGTCGCCCCAGCTCAAGGCGGCGCTGGCCGAGCTGCGCCAGACCGTCCCGATCTACGCGCTGCTGCCCAACGTGCCCCAGTACGTCCGCGACGCGTCGGACCTGGGGCTCATGGGCACCGCGCTCAAGCGCGTCGGGCGCTCGGGCCCGCTCACCCTCGCGCGGCTCGGCCTCACCGGCCTCGGCCACCTGGGCGCGGTCCTGAGCGGCGACCTGAGCGGCACGGTGCCGCTGCTGCTCGAGCTGGAGGCGGCCCAACTCGGCGCGACCGACATCCGGGCGGTGGTGCTGGCGGCACCGCTCACCGATCTGGCGCTCGCCGGCCGCCATCGCAGGTTCTTCGAGCGCTACTGTCGATTCGCGCGCCGGCGCTTCCGCGCCGCGGGGCTCGAGACCCACAACCTGGGGCATCTGCTCGCGCGCCTGCGCGAGTGGAAGCTGCGGCCCGACCTGGTGGTGGGGCCGGTCAATCCGATCGGCCTGATGATGAAGCCCGACGTCGCGGCCGTGCTCGCCGAGCTGCGCGCCGCCGAGTTCCCGGTGCTCGCCAAGGAGCTGCGGGCCGGCGGCAGCGTGCGCCTCGGCGAGGGCGCCCGGTTCGCGCGCGAACGCGGCGCCTACGGCGTGGTGGCCGATCTCGTCGACGTCGAGGACCTGACCCCGGAGTTCAAGGCCCTGAGCGCCTGAGGCGCCGGGCCGGAGGCGTCATGGGCATCGAGCAACTGCGGGCGGCGGCGATGCTGGCCGCCGTGGTGGCGCCGGGCGTGGCGCTGTTCCGCCACCTCGGCCGCGGGCTCCGGCTGACCGAGCGCTTCCTGCTCGCCTTCGCCCTGGCGCCGCTGGCGCTGGCGCTCCCGGCGCTGGCGCTCGCCCTGCCCCTGCACGTCGCGGTCGCGCGTTGCCTGTGGCCGGCCGAGTTCATCTGGCTGGTCGCCGCTCTCATGCCGCGGCCGTCGCGCGCCGGGGCTGAGGCCGAGGTCCCCGGGCTGCTGCCCGAGCGCGGCCAGGGCTTCCCGGCCATCGCCGCGGTGGCGACCGCCGTGGGCGCTGCCCTCCTGGTCGCCGCCGTGGCGTTCTCGGGCGCCTTCGTCCTGGTCTCGGGCGACGCGTGGACGCACGCCGCGGCCGTGACCGAGATCACCGTCCGCGGGCTGCCGCCCCAGGACCCCAACTTCGCCGGGATCCCGCTCTACCAGCCGTGGCTCTATCATTTCATTCTGGCTCTTTTCGGCGTGGCGACCCGGCTCTCGCCCTTCGAGCAGATGGCGCTGATGAACGTCTGGGCGGTCATCGTGCTGGTGCTCGGCGTGGCGCAGCTCGCCTATCGCGCGTACGGCCGGGCCGCGGCGATGTGGGCGGGGGCGATCGTGATGCTGGGCATGGATCCGTTCGGATGGCTGAC
>VBPB01000248.1 GCA_005893365.1 Candidatus Eiseniibacteriota bacterium | reverse complement strand
GACCCCCACCAGCACGCCGGCCTCCTCGAACGCCTCGCGCAGGGCGCAGGCCATGAGCTCACGCTCGGGGCCCGCCGGCGTGCCATCGATCGGCAGCGCGGCGTCCTCGGGGTCCACGGTGCCGCCCACGAACGAGCGGAAGCCCGGCATGTAGCTGACCGCGTCGCTGCGGAGCGCCCAGAACACCTCGAGCCCGTCGCCCTGGCCCCGGACCAGCACGACCACGGCGCGGCTGCGGTGGGGCCTCACCCGCGGGCGAAGGCGGGACGGGCGGACCGGCATCGGCGGGCATCGCGGGAGACTACTCGACTCGTCGCCTTGGTTGCACGGAGCGCGCGGCGGTCCGGGTCGAGACTCGCGTCAGCTCCCCTTGCCCTTCGCCATGCCAGCAAGTTGTCGGGCGCTCATCCGCATCGGCTCGAACGAGTCCTCCGGGTAGCCCAGGCGCTTGGGCGGGAGGCGCCGCTCCAGGAAGTCCAGCGTCGCCATGCACCGCGCCGCGTCGGATCGGGCCAGCTCACGACGGGCGAGTTGGGCCAGTGCGGCCGCGTAGTTGGCACAGAGCCCGCGGTTGTCGGAGTCCATTCGGATCGTCGAGTCGGCGACGCCCGCGTAGCGCACCTGCGTCAGCAGGACCTGGCGCAGCCGGTCGATGTCCAGGGCTTCGGGGTCCGTCGACGGCAGGATCCGGAACGACAGGCCTTCGAGATGGGCATAGGGCCAGAGCCATGGCAGGTCATCCCTCCCCACCGTGGACGCGAGGCACACGGGGCGGCGCCAGCGGTTGAGCTGGAGCAGATCGAGGACGGCCCGATCCGAGCCATAGAGCTCGCCACCGAGCCGGAGCGTGATCGACTGGGGTGGCGTCATCGAGTCGGCAAGTCCGAATGCCCCGTCCGGCGGGACCGGGAGGATCACGAGCGAATCGGTCACGGGCACCGGCGCGAGGATGCCGGTGCCCTGCTCGTCTACCAGCAGATGCGCGAGCGTGGAATCGCGGCGCCGCAACTGGCCCAGATACGAGCGCATGTTCGTCGAGGGCAGATTGATGACGGTCACGTCGCGACGGACCCCCTCCACCTGCTGCAGGTACCAGAGCGGGAACGTGTCGTTGTCACCGTTGGTCAGGAGGATGGCGTTCCGCGGCAGGGTCTCCAGCACGTCGCGCGAGTAGGTCTCGGCGAATCGGATCCGGGAGAGGTCGCAGGCGGAGCGGTTGACGGCCCACTCCCCCGCCGGGACGAGCAGGAGCAAGCCGCCCAGCCCCAACGCCAGCCGCTCGCGGCCGCCGCCCCGGGTCCCGGCGACGAAGCGCAGGGCGGTCGCGACCGCGACGCCGATGAGCGGCACGAAGACCACCAGCGAGGGCAGGTAGTGCCGGTCCATGGTCCGGAAGTAGTGCGCCGGCAGATTGAAGTAGACCACCGCGCCGAGACTCGCGGCCAGATAGAACGCGAGCCACCCGAGACCGGCCCGCGGCGCCAGGCGCAGCGCGGCGACCCACCCCAGCAGGCCGAGCAGGATGGGGAGCGCGCGCGCGCGACCCGGGAGTGCGGGCCAGAGATTGGACTTGAGGAAGCGGGCGTAGTCGACGAGCTGCACGCCAACGAAGTCGGCGTTGCGCGGGAAGAGCTGGATCAGGAATCCGCCTCCGACGCGATCCATCGCGACGTACGACCAGAGGCTGCTCAGGTCCCTCGGATCATCGATGTTGAAGAGCGGATCCCGCCGGGCCAGCGGGATCAGCACCAGCTGGAACGCCAGGCCGAGCGTGAGGCCCGTCAGCACGGCCGCCCACGGTCCCGGCCGGCGCCACAGCGACGGGCGGCCCAGGCTGATCCAGATCAGCGCCGCCGGCAGCAACAATAGATTGGTGCGATGGACGCTGAAGTCGAGCCCGAAGAGGAGGAAGATGACGAACAGCCAGGTCGGAGCGTCCGAGCTCTCGGCGCGGCGCCACCACGCCACCGCCGCGGTCAGGATGAGGGCCGTGAACAGCGCCGTCAGCCCGTACGGCGTGAACTGGACCGCGTACGTCCACAGGCTCGCGCTGAAGGCGAGCACGAGCCCGGCCACGGCACCGGCTAAGTGCTCGCGCGCGCCCGCGGGTCGGTCCTCGGGCGTGGCGAGCACGATGGACAGCCGGGTCACCAGCCCGACCACGCACGCCACGATGAGCCCGGCGAACAGGTTGAGCTGGAACGCGACCGGATGGACGACCGGCACCCGGGTCGCCAGCCAGCCGAGCAGCGTCACCATGAGCGAGCCCGGCGACCCGGTGATCCCGAGCGTGCACGCGGCGAGTGGGTAGCTGCTCCCCTCCCACCAGGTGATGGTGCGCGACGCGCTGAACGCGTAGACCGCGAACGCGACCGCGGCCGTTCCGAAGGAAACCCGGGAAGTCGTCACGACCCCCCGAGTCTAGCAGGCGGGCCGGGAACTCCTACGCGCTCTCGAGGGCCGCGCGCGCGAGGGCGCGGCGCATCAGGTCGAGCCCCTCGTCCAGCTCGGCGATGGTCACGTCGAGCGGCGGGCGGAACCGGAGGCTGCGCGGTCCGCAGCCGAGGATGACCGCCCCCAGCTGGTACATCTCCTGGGCGACCGCGTCGCGCGTGGGGCCGTCCGGCAGGTCCACGGCACACATGAGCCCCAGGCCGCGCGCGTTGCTCACCAGCTCGGGCCGCTCGGCCTGCAGCGTCTCGAGGCCGCGGCGCAGGTGGTCGCCGGCGGTCGCGGCGTGCTCGACCAGACGCTCCTCGGCCATGATCTCGAGGTAGCGCTGGCAGCGCACCATGTCGGTGAGGTTGCCGCCCCAGGTGGAGTTGAGCCGGCTCGGCACGCGGAAGACGTTGTCCGGCTCGTCGTCGAGCCGAGGCCCGGCCATCATGCCGCACACCTGCGCCTTCTTGCCGAAGGCGAGCAGGTCGGGCTTCACGTCCCAGTGCTGGTGCGCCCACATGCGGCCGGTGAGCCCCAGGCCGGTCTGCACCTCGTCGAAGATCAGCAGAGCCTCCTGCTCGTCGGCCACCTGGCGCAGCGCGCGCAGGAACTCGGGACGGAAATGGTGGTCGCCGCCCTCGGCCTGGATCGGCTCGATGATGATGCAGGCGATGTCGTCCTTGCGCTCGACGAACGCGTTGCGGATGGCGTCGAGCGCCAGGTTCTCCTCGCGGCGCACGCGCTCGGTCTCCGCGGCGTCGACCGGGAAGTGGAGCTTAGGCGTGGGCATGCGCGGCCAGTCGAAGCGCGGGTAGTACTGGTACTTCTTGGGATCGGCGGTGTTGGTCAGCGACAGCGTGTACCCGGTGCGCCCGTGGAAGGCCTCGCGGAAGTGGAGCACCTGGTGGCCCTTCTCCTCACGGTAGCCCTTGCGGAAGTTGCGGCGCACCTTCCAGTCGAACGCCGCCTTGAGCGCGTTCTCGATGCCGAGCGCCCCGCCGGCGACCAGGAACAGGTGCGGCAGGTAGGCGGGCATGGCGTGACGCCCGAAGGCCTCCACGAACTCGGCCATCTCGACCGTGTAGATGTCGGAGTTGGTGGGATTGGTCCGTGCGGCGCGCGCGAGCTTGGCGACGAACGCGGGCTCCTTGAGCTTGGGATGGTTGATGCCGACCGGCAGCGTCGCGAAGCAGGAGAACAGGTCGAGGTACCAGCGCTCGCCGCGGGCATCCCACAGCCGGCGTCCCTGGCTCTTCTCCAGGTCGAGCACCAGGTCGTAGCCATCCACGAGCAGATGCTTGGCCAGCACGCCATGGACGTCCGCGGCGCTCAGGCGCGGCGCACGGTCGGGGTTCGGGGTCACGTGGTCCCTCCTTCCGCACCGGTCGAGACGAAGCTCTCTTCCTTCGAGGTCGAGAGCGCGATCACCGTGCGGGTCTGACGAACGCCCTCCAGGGCGTTGAGCTGGTGGATGAGCAACTGCTGCAGCGCCTCCATGCCCGAGGTGCGCACCTTGAGGAGCACGGAGAACTCGCCCGTGATGTGATGGATCTCCTGCACTTCGTCCATGGCCCGCACCGTGGCGATGAACCCCGGCTCGTGCCGCGGATGCTCGATGAACACCTCGACGAAGGCGGTGACCGTGGCCCCGACGGCGTGCGGGTCCACTACCGCCGCATATCGGCGGATGACCCCGGCGTGCTCCAGCTTCTTGAGACGCTCGTTGACCGCGGCGGTCGAGAGCCCGACCCGCTTGCCGATCTCCGCCTGCGGCAGCTTGCCGTCCCGCTGGACCAGGTCGAGAATCTTACGGTCTTTGGCGTCTAGTGCTTGTGAGATATATAGGGGTTTCGGAAGTATGTGCTTTACGCACAGGGCAACCCCTTGCCGGGCAGCGCGATGAGTAGGCCACCGTTGACGGGCCAGCCATGGCCGCTAGGCTCTCCGATCCAGGCAGCCGACTGGTACTTGTCGCCAGTGATGGGGGGCCACATGCAACGCGTCAATGCCTACCAGTTCTATCGTCTCGCTTCCGTTCTCAAGCCGCTCACCGTGAAATACACCGACACCGTGAAGCTTGGGACAATCGCCGGGTTGCTCATCATCGGTCGAGATGTGTTCGACTCGTTTATGACCTCATGGCGTGACCATCTCGGTACATCTCGGGCCGCAGCGGAGTCCCTACGGGAGAGCATCGAGGCCGTCATCAATCGAGGCCATCCCGTGCCGCCAAGCCAACAATGGAATCTCGACGTAAACATCTTCCCTTGGGAGGTAGACCGCCTCGCGGCCGCGATTAGTAAGTTTGAGACCGTGTTGG
>VBPB01000247.1:4112-9759 GCA_005893365.1 Candidatus Eiseniibacteriota bacterium | reverse complement strand
TGCCCTTGAAGACGGTTCCGGTGAAGGCGTCGACCTGATAGATGGGGAGCTTCATACCACCCTCTCGGTGAGCGACAACTCCAGATAGCGCGTCCCGGGCACGGGATTCTCCCGGTAGGGCGCGATGTCGGTGAACCCGAGCCGCGTGTACAGCGCGATCGCCTCGCCCATCATCGGGAGCGTGTCGAGCCGCATGCGAGCGTAGCCCATCGAGCGCGCCTCGGTGATGACCGCCTCGGCCAGGCGGCGGCCGAGTCCCTGGCCGCGGAATGCCGGGCGGGTGTAGAGCCGCTTCATCTCGCACGCGTCGCCGCCGAGCGGGCGGAGCGCGATGCAGCCCGCGATCGCGCCGTCCACCTCGGCCAGCAGCAGCCGGCCGCGCGGCGGCGCGTAGTCGCCGGGGAGTCCGGCCAGCTCCGCGGCGAAGCCCTGGAAGCAGAGGTCCACGCCGGTGCCGCGCTCGTACTCACCCAGCAGGGCGCGCACGTGGTCCAGGTCATCCGGGCGGGTCGCGGGGCGGAGGGTCGTCATGGCGCGCGGCCCCGGAGCCTAGCGCAAGAGATCCGGCGTCACATTGCCGCTCACCGCGTCCTGCCGCGACTTGAAGAGTGTACGCGGCCCGCCCATCTTGAACGTCGGTGTGGTCTCCATCGGAACGGATTGGAACGTGGGAGCGGTCCCAGGATCTCGTACGGCCCGAGTCGGCTTCCGGTCGCGAGCGTCACTTGCCCTCCAGCCCCGCGGCCCAGTTGAGGACGACGGTGTGGGTGGCGGGCGGCTGATCACCCACCGGGACGAGGCACAGCACCCGGTCGCCGGTGAACGCGGTGCCGGCCACGCCGCGCGGGTAGCGGAACAATTCGTGGGGCGTCGTCGCCTGGAACCTGGGGCTCGTCGTGATCTCCGAGATCATCGCTCGGTTGTCCGAGGTCGCGAACGCCAGCTCTCGGCCCAAGGGCCCCCACGCCGCCAAGTCCCCGCCCCCCGTCGACACCTGGAACTTGGCGCCGGGCTCGGGGAACGGCTGGACATAGACCTCGTTGCGTCCGCTCTCGTTCGAGGTGTAGGCCAGCCAGCGCCCGTCGGGCGAGATCGCCGGGTCGTTCTCGTTGAACGGGGTCTGAAGGTAGACGCGTGGCTTGCGATCGCCCGAGAGCGGCAGGATCCACAGGTCGTCGCCGGTCTTGGTGTTCGAACCCATGAAGACCACGGCCTGGCCATCGGGAGACCAGGTGGTGGGCCACTTCTTCAACTGGTCGGAGTGGTAGAGCAACTCCTCCTGTCCGCTGCCCGTGACCGGCCGCCGGTAGAGGTCGTAGGGACCGCTGCGGTTGGACGAGAAGATGAGTTGGCTGCCGTCCGGCGACCAGGCGCAGAAGAACTCGTTCCCGGGCTCGAATGTGAACCGGGTCGTGGTGCCGCGGTCCAGCTCGACCAACCAGAGGTCCTGGGCCGTCTGGGGATCGGACCGGGTCAGGATCGCGCGCCGGTGGTCCGGCGAGAGGGTCACGCCAAAATAGGGTCCGGGGGGCATCGGGACGGTCGCCACCGTCTTCCCGGCGCGATCCAGCCAGACGAGACGCACGTTCACCGGGACGATGGTCTGATAGACCAGCGTGCCGTCGTCCGAGACCGAGGCACTCGGCTCGCCCAGGTTCCCGCCCGCGTCCGGCAGCTCGCCGAAGGAGACCGGATCGCCTTGGGTCGCGCCGGATCGGGCGTCGAAGCGCTGGGCGAGCAGCGTCTCATTGCGGACCAGGAACAGGTAGCCGGGCGGGGCGTAGATGGCCGCCTTGTCGGAACGGGCCACGAGCCGGGGCTTCTCGCCGGCGAGCGAGCCGATGAAGTTGTCGAACTGCCCCTCGCGCGCGGGGAGCGACAGGTAGGTGAAGTGGCGCCCGTCCGGCAGGAAACGCGGCCAGCGGTGTCCGATCTCCTGGTGCGTGGAGTCGAGGTGCGTGACCTGCGTCAGGTCGCCGCCGCTCGCCGGCACGCGGAAGAGCGCGCCCTGCGCGAACGGCGCGAACAGGATGGTCCCATCGCGGCTCCAGGCCCCGCCGCGCCCGTCCGAGGCGTCGCAGAGCACCTGCGGGCGCCCACCGTCGGCGCCGATGCGCTTGAGCTTGCCGCCCGCGAAGAAGCCGATCGAGCGGTTGTCGGGCGACCAGAACGGATACGAGGCCGCCTCGGTCCCGGGCAGCTCGTGCGCCTCGAGCGACGCCAGCGGCCGCAGCCACAGGTGGCCGGTGCCGGTCGTGTCGTTGACCACGAACGCCAGCGTCCGCCCGTCCGGCGAGATCACCGACCCGGCGGGTGAGCCGGATCCCCCGTTGGTGAGGTCGTAGCCCGCTGGCGGCGGGATGGTGAAGCGCACCTGCTTCGCCGCCCGCGCATGCGTCATGAGCCGGGGCGCCAGCACCAGCCCCGAGGCCGCGAGCACCACCGCCGCCAGCGCCGTGATCCATCCCAGGCGCTCGCGGCTCTTGCGCCGCGCCGCGACCGGGGCGGGCATCCCCGCCTGCGAGCCGGCGTCACGGATCCACTCCAGCTCGTGAACCACATCCCGGGCGCTCTGCCAGCGGTCGTCCGGGTCCTTGGCCAGGCAGCGGCGCACCACGCGGTCGAGCGCCGGCGGCGACATCGGGGCCACGGTCGCGATCGGCGAGGGCTCGGTGTGCAGGATCGCGCCGATCAGCGACGCCTGGCTCTGCCCCTCGAACGCCTTCCGCCCGGTCGCCGCCTCGTACAGCACCGTCCCCAGCGCCCACAGATCGCTGCGCGCGTCCGCCTCCTTGCCCTCCAGTTGCTCCGGCGCCATGTACTGGAAGGTGCCGACGATGGTGCCCTGGGCGGTCAGCGGATGGGTCATCGTCGGCGTCTGGCTCAGCGCGGCCCCCGCCGGCCCCGAGGCCGGCCCGGCCGCGCGCGCGAGGCCGAAGTCCATGAGCTTGGCCCCGCTCTTGGTCAGCATGATGTTCCCGGGCTTCAAGTCGCGGTGGGTGATGCCGCTCCGGTGGGCGCGGTCGAGCGCTCCGGCCACCTCGATCGCCGTCTTGAGCAGGGCGTCGGTCGGGAGCGGCCCCTTCTCGAGCCGGGCGGCGAGCGTCTCCCCGTCCACCAGCTCCATCACCAGGTAGTCGGTGTCGCCCTCGCGGCCGACGTCGTGGAGCGTGCAGATGTTCGGGTGATTGAGGGCGGAGACGGCGCGCGCCTCGCGCTCGAAGCGCTGGCGCAGCTCGGCGGTCGCGGCGAGGTGCTCGGGCAGCACCTTGACCGCCACGTCGCGGCCGAGCCGGGAATCGTGCGCCCGGTAGACCTCGCCCATCCCCCCGGCGCCCAGGGGACCCGTGATCTGGTAGGGACCGAGGCGCGTGCCGGGGGCGAGCATCTCGCCAATCTACCTCACCTGCCCCGGCCGGCGCTCGCGCGCACTCGCGCGGCGGGCCCGTGGCCGCTCCGGGCGGCGGACCGGAGGGCGGCCGGGCATGGGGCTCAGGGCCGAGGCGGCGCGAAGCCCCGCTCGCGCATCAGGGCCGCGGTGTCCACGTCGCGGCCGCGGAACCGGCGGAACTCCTCGGCCTGGTCCATGGTGTTGCCGGTCGACAGGATGGTCGCCTTGAACCGGGCCGCCACCTGCGGGTCCCACGGCCCCTTGCCCTCCTCGAACGCCTCCCAGGCATCCGCGGTGAGCGCATCCGCCCACAGGTAGGAGTAGTACCCGGCCGAGTAGCCGTCGCCCGAGAACACGTGGTTGAACTGCGGCGAGCGGTGGCGCATCACGATCTGCTTGGGCATGCCGAGCTTCGTGAGCTCCTCGCGCTCGAACGTGCGCGGATCGATCGGGCCCGCGCCGGCCAGGTGGTACTTCATGTCCATCAGCGCCGCGGACAGGTACTCCACGGTGCGGAAGCCCTCGTTGAAGTGCACGGCCCGCTTGATCCGCGCCAGCAGCTCGGGCGGCATCGGCTTGCCGGTCTGGTAGTGGAGCGCGAAGCGCTGCAGCACCTCGGGGGTCGAGAACCAGTGCTCGTTGATCTGCGAGGGGAACTCGACGAAGTCGCGCGCGGTGCTGGTGCCGGCCTGGGACGGGTAGTCGACGTTCGACAGCAGGCCGTGCAGCGCGTGCCCGAACTCGTGGAACATGGTCTGTGCGTCGTCCCAGGAGATGAGCAACGGCGCGCCCGGCTCCCCCTTCACGAAGTTGGCGTTGTTCGACACGATCGGCGTGATGGTGCCGCGCAGGCGCTCCTGCTCGCGGTAGGCGTTCATCCACGCCCCCGAGCGCTTGCCCTCGCGCGCGTACGGGTCGAAGTACCACAGGCCGACGTGCTCGCCCTTGGGCCCCGTCACCTCCCAGACCGTCACGTCGGGGTGGTAGGTGGCGACCTGGTCGAGCTTGGTGAACTTGAGCCCGTAGAGCTGGCCCGCCGCCCAGTGCATGCCCTCGCGCAGCTTGTCGAGCTGCAGGTAGGGCTTGACCTCGTTGAAATCGAGGTCGTACTTCTGCTTGCGGAGCTTCTCGGCGTAGTAGCGGTAATCCCAGGGCTCGAGCGAGAATCCACCCTTCTCGGCGTCGATCAGCTTCTGCATCTCGTCCACGTCGCGGTGGACCGCCGCCACCGCCGGGGTCCACACCGCCTCCATCAACGCCAGGGCCTTCTCCGGCGTGCCCGCCATCTGCGGCTCCAGGCGCCAGTGCGCGTGGCTCTTGTAGCCGAGCAAGTTGGCCCGCTCGTAACGCAGTTGCAGGATCTCGGTGATGTTCGCGTTGTTGTCGGTCGAGTCACCGTTGTCGCCGCGGCTCACGAACGTGCGCCACACCTTCTCGCGCTGCACGCGATCCGCGGCGTAGGGGAGGAACGGCTCCACCGCCGAGCGCGTGTTGGCGATCACCCACTTGCCCTCGAGATCATGGGCCTTGGCGGCGCGCGCCGCGGCGGCCTTGAGATCGTCGGGCAGGCCGTTCAAGCCCGCGGCGTCGTCGATCACGGTGAAGCGCTTGGTCTCGTCGTCGAGCACGTTCTGCCCGAACCGGTTGTAGAGGCTGGCCAGCCGCTGGTTGATGGCCGAGAGCCGCGTCTTCTGCGCGGCGTCGAGCTTGGCCCCCGCGCGCACGAAGTTGCGGTAGCGGTCCCAGGTGAGCCGCTGCTGCGTCGGGGTGAGCCCGTGGTACTCCTTGCCCTCGTAGACTGCGGCGACGCGCTGGAACAGCTTCTCGTTCTGCGTGATCTCGTCGGCGAAGGCGGCGAACTTGGGCGCCAGCGTCTTCTGCACGCCGGGCATGGCGCCCAGGTTCAGCACCGAGGCGTGCACGCCGTAGTAGGTGGACAGGCGCTGGCGCGTCTCGCCGGCCTTCTCCAGCGCGAGGATCGTGTTCTCGAACGTGGGCGGGAGCGGGTTCTCGGCGATGCGCTGGATCTCGGCGCGCTCCTCGTTCATCGCGGCCTCGAAGGCCGGGACGAAGTCCTCGACCTTCACACTCGACCAGTCGGGCACACCGCCGAAGGGCCCGGTCCAGGGTGCGAGCATGGGGTCCTTGGGCGCGTCGGCCACGCCAACGCCGGCGCCCAGGATCACGACGAGGGAGACGATGAGCAGGGCGGTGACACGTATGGGTCGGGACATGATCCGGGTCCTCGGAACGGGG
>VBPB01000247.1:0-3908 GCA_005893365.1 Candidatus Eiseniibacteriota bacterium | reverse complement strand
CCTCCACACGCGCCGGGCGCACTCGCGGGCCCGGGCGGCCACCTCGCGCTCGTCCACCGGCACGATGTGCCCGTTGTCGAGCAGGATCTCGCCCGAGACCATGGTGCCCGAGACCGGCGCCCGCAGCATCCCGGCCCACAGGTGGTCGAGCACGGTCTCCGGCGTGAACTCGGTCGCCGGCCGGTAGTCCACCAGCATCAGGTCGGCGGGCGCTCCCGGGGCGATGGTGCCGAGGCCCTGGCCGAAATGGGGTGCCGCCCAGCGGGCGCCGTTCACGAACAGGCGCAGGTAGTGCGACTCGATGGCGCGCCGATCGGCGTTCCAGCCGTGGAGCGCGTCGGGCACCGGCGGCGCGTTGGCGCCCGCGTCGCTGCCCCAGCCCAGCTCGGTCTCGCGCGGCAGCGCCGAGAGCGCGCCGGCCCCGGTCGCGGTCAGCGCGTCGCCGCGGCCCTGCAGCGCGCCCACCAGCCCGCGCGGCGCCCGGTCGGCGTGCGCCCACAGCGCCGGCGAGGCGCCGGGCGGCCAGATGCCGCCCGCCCAGCGCTCGGCGGGGGTGGTGTCGAGCGCCAGCTCCACATGGACGGCGTGAGCCTCGCCCGCGATGTCGAGCGACTCGCGCATCAGCGTCTCGACGCCGGCGAGCGACGTGGCGCGCGCGCCCACCAGGCCGTGCAGCCGGCCGGAGCGCTTGCGCGCCAGGTCGCGCGCGAAGCCGGCGCTCTCCTCGAGCGCGGCGCGCCGCTCGGCGGGCGGGTCGTCCTCGTCGGCGCCGTAGCAGGTGGCGATGCGCACGCCCACCTTGCCCGCCGCCGCGACCACCTCGGGCAGCGCGCGATCGAGGCAGGCGCTCGAGCGGTGGAAGTCGCACACCGTCGTGACGCCGTGACGCACGCCCTCGAGCAGGCCCGCCGTCACCGCCCAGTAGACGTCCTCGGGCGAGAGCGCCGCGTCGTAGCGGCGCCAGTCGGCGGCGCTGCGCAGGCCGAGCCCGCGGGCGAGATGGCGCGCGAGGTGGGCGTGGGTGTTGACGAGCCCGGGCAGCAGCACCCGGCCGCGCGCCGGCCACAGCGTGTCGTCCGGGTTGGCGGCGGCGAGGCTGCCCGCGGGGCCGACCTGGGCGATGTGGGCGCCGATGACGCGCACCGCGGCGTCCTCGATCACCGCGGGCTCGGGGCCGCCGGTCACCACCACGCACGGGCCGATGATCATGCGACCCCCGCCTCCTCGGCCCGCCGCAGCAGTCCGGTCAGCTCGGTGCGCGCCGTGGCCCCGACCGCCGCCGGGTCGAGCGTGGTCCAGGCGCCGTCGCGGTAGAGCACGCGGCCCGCCACGACGGTGAGGCGCACGTCCGAGGGCCGCGCCGCGTGCACCAGGGCCACGTACGGGTCGCGCTCGGGCGCCGGCCCCATGTGCGGGCCGCGCGCGTCCACCACGGCGATGTCCGCCTGACGGCCGGGCGCCAGCACGCCGACCGAGTCGCCCAGGCCGAGCGCCCGCGCGCCGTCGCAGGTGGCGAGCGCCAGCACGTCGCGCGCGGCGAGCGGCGGCGGCGAGCCCGGCCGCGGGTCGCGCCTGCCGACCACGCGCGACAGCGAGGCGGCCAGGCTCATCTCGTGGAAGCCGTCGAGCCGGTTGTTGCACGCCGCCCCGTCGCTGCCGAGGCCGCAGCGGATGCCCGCGCGCCGCCACGCCCCGACGTGCGCCAGCCCCGAGCCGAGCTTGAGGTTGGACCCGGGGCAGTGGACGAGTGCGGCGTCGGCGCGGGCGAGCAGCGCCAGCTCGTCGTCGTCGAGCCACACGCCGTGGGCGCCCACGAAGCCGGGTCCCAGCACGTCGCGCTCGGCGAAGTAGCGGGCGGCGCTGGTCGCCACCGCCTGCGTCACCTCGCGCGCCTCGGTCGGGCTCTCGGCCAGGTGCGTGTGGACCAGCATCCCGCGTTCGCGCGCCGTCGCCGCGACCTCGGCCCACAGCGCCTCGCTGCACGAGAGGATGAAGCGCGGCGCGAGCGAGACCCCGAGCCGTCCCGCGCCGGCGCCGTGGAAGCGCCGGGCGAGCACCAGGGATTCGTCCATCGCGGCGCGCGGCGACTCGAGCAGCCCGGCGGGAACGCCGGCGCCCTGGTCCATCAGCGCCTTGCCGAACACCGCGCGGATGCCGGAGGCCTCGAGCGCCTCGCCGATCGCCTCGGTGTGGCGCACCGTGCCCATGTCGTTGATGCAGGTGACGCCGCCGGCGATCAGCTCGGCGAGCCCGAGGCGCGCCGAGGCCGCGACCGAGGCCGTCGTGTGGGCGGCCTCGAGCGGCCAGATGCGTTCGCGCAGCCAGCGCAGCAGGTCGTCGTGCTCGGCGAGGCCGCGGAACAGGGTCTGACACAGGTGCAGGTGCCCGTGCACGAGCCCGGGCACCACGAAGGCGCCCGCGGCGTCGAACTCGGCGTCGGGCCGGGCACCCGCCAGGGCGGCCGGGACGCCCGCGCCCAAGGCGGCGATCGCGTCGTCACGGATCAGCAGGTCACCGCGGGCCACGGTGCCCGGGGCGTCCATGCACACCAGCGTCCCGGAGCGGATGAGGAATGTGCTCAGAAGGGCGCCTCCCTGCGTGCGAGCATCGCACCGGCGTCCGTGCCGGTGGCGTCGTCGTGCCAAGAAAAAGTCGCACCCACCCGCCGGGGTGTCAAGACCCCGCTCGTTCGCGGCGATGCGGCGGGCGCCTCGTGAGCGCCCGGCGCCGCGCGCCCGTCAGCGCGTCCGGCGACCCGCGATCGCCCGCGCGCCCGCTGGCGCCGTCGCCCGGTAGACGCGGAGCCACAGCGTCGCGCGCACCGTGGGACCGCCGGAGCCGCCGCCGTAGTAGGACCGGCGCGGGTCCGCGCGGAACAGGTAGCCGAAGAGCCCGCCCAGCCGCCGCGTCGCCTCGACGTGCGCGGTCAGCGCGTCGCTGCTGAAGCGGAGCCGCGTGGGCGCCACGACCACCCCGTCGGCGAGCTTGCCGTTGACCTCGTCGGTGATGGGCGGCCCGGCCCAGCCCTGCTCGCAGCGATTCCAGGCGTAGCGCGCGTACCAGACGCTCGCCACCGGCACCGCCGGGACGGTGGCGTAGCGCGGGCTGAGGTCGATCCCCGCCCCCAGCAGCTTCACCGTCGTGTCGATCGGGCCCAGGTTCCAGCGGATGGTGCAGGTGATGGTGGGCGACATGGCGATCGAGTCCTCGTTGCAGTGCTGCCGCGTCGGCGCCGGGAAGTCCACCCAGTCCCAGTCCATGACCGACGCCGCCACGGAGTCGTAGGGGGCCCCCGCCGCGAGCGTGGCGAATCGCCAGGCCGGTCCCACCAACCGTTCGCCGGTCCCGGTGTTGATCGCGTGGATCGCCCAGTAGTTCGCGTCTTGATGCCAGCGCGTGCGGGGGACGAAGGGCGGGCCGCTCAGGCGCGCGGCGGCGGGCTGCGCCGGATCGACGGCGGTCGCGGAATCGGCCGCCAGGTGCAGGTCGTAGACCACCGGCCCGGCGGAGGCCTCGGTGAGACCGCCCCAGCGCAGCGCCACGAAGGGGGACTGCTCGCCCTGACCGTCCATGGGCAGCGGCGACTGCGGCCGCCGCACGGCGATGGTGGTGAACTGCCACGCGTAGGTCTGGCCGAGGACGCTTCCGTCCTTGAAGGCGAGGGTCCCCAAGAGCTCCACGGTGTAGGTCCGCCCCAGGCTCAGCTCCACCTGCGGCCGGAGGTGCAGGCGCCGCGTGGCGGGCTCCCAGGTCAGGGCGATCGGGATGCGCTGCGTGTCCTGCTTGAGGAACACGGTGTGCGTGGTCGCGGTGGTGGTGTCGAGCGCCACCCCGAACTGCACCCACACCTCGGAGCCGTAGAACACCGACGTGCCGCGGATCGGCGGATCGGTCGCTTCGATGATCGG
>VBPB01000251.1 GCA_005893365.1 Candidatus Eiseniibacteriota bacterium | reverse complement strand
TGGACGGGATCATCTCCACCGACGGGCGCGACGGCAGGAACGCGGCGTCCGCGGCCAGCACCTCGCGGGTGAGGCCGCGCAGCGGCGTCAGGTCATCGAGGATCCAGATGCCGCGGCCGTGGGACGCCACCAGCAGGTCGTGGTCGCGCGGATGGATGGCCAGGTCGCGCACCGCGACCGGCGGGAAGTCGCCCTTGATCGCGGCCCACTGGGCGCCGCCCTCCACCGAGATGAAGAGCCCGCACTCGGTGCCGAGGAACAGCAGCTCGGGCTTCACCAGGTCCTCGCGCACCACGTGGGCGTAGCCCTTGAGCTCGGGCGTCGTCAGGCTCTGCCAGGTCTTGCCGAAGTCCGTCGTCTTGCAGACGTAGGTCTTCATGTCGCCGGTGCCATGACCGTCGCAGGTGGCGTAGGCGGTCGCCTCGTCGAAGTGGCTCGCCTCGATGCAGGTCACCCAGGTGGCGGGCGGCACCCCGGGGAGCTTCTTCCCCACGTTGGTCCAGGACTTCCCGCCATCGCGCGTGAGCTGGATGTTCCCGTCGTCGGTGCCCACCCACACCACCTCGTGGTTCTTGGGCGACTCGCAGATGGTGAAGATGGTGCAGTGGTTCTCGGCCGACGAGTTGTCCACCGAGAGGCCGCCCGACTCGGCCTGCTTCTGCTTGACCGGGTCGTTGGTGGTGAGATCGGGCGAGATGCGCTCCCAGGTGTCGCCGCGGTCGCGGGTGCGGAACAGGAACTGCGCGCCGAGGTAGAGGGTGCCGGCCGCCGTCACGTGCATGGGCGTGTTCCAGTTGAACCGGTACTCGGCCTCGTCCTTGGCCTCGAGCGGCTTGATCTGCTTGGTCTCGCCGGTCGAGCGCCGCACCCGCAGGATGTTGCCCTCCTGGTACTCGACGTAGGTGAGGTCGGGATCGGTGGGATCCACGAACGCCCAGAACCCGTCGCCGCCGCCGAGGACGCGCCAGTGCCGGTTGGCGATGCCGCCCGAGCGCCGCGACGGGCCGGTCCACGAGCCGTTGTCCTGGAGCCCGCCGTAGACGTTGTAAGGCCACTCCATGTCGTAGCTCACGTGATAGAACTGCCCGACCGGCAGGCTGCCGAGGAACCGCCAGTCGGCGCCGCGGTCCACCGAGGTGTAGACGCCGCCGTCGGTGCCGCAGAACAGCTCGTCGGGGTTGGTCGGGTTGACCCAGAGCGCGTGGAAGTCGCTGTGGACGCCCCCGCCGACGCCGGTCCAGGTGCGCAGGCTGTCGTCGCTCACCAACAGACCGGTCGCGGTCTTGTAGACGCGGTTCGGATCCTTGGGGTCGGCGATCAGGTGGGCGAAGTAGAACGGCCGCGTGTTGGTCCCGGGCGACGAGATGCCTTCGGTCCAGGTCTCGCCGCGGTCGTCGGACCGGAACATGCCGCTCTTCCTGGCCTCGACGAAGAGATAGACGCGGCTGGGCCGCGCGGGCGAGATGGCGACGGCGCAGCGCCCCAGGTTGCCGGCGGGGAGCCCCGCGGTGAGCCGCGTCCAGGTGTCGCCGCCGTCTCGGCTCCGGTAGACGCCGCTGCCGGGCCCGCCCGAGCTGAACGACCACGGCTTGCGCCGGAACTGCCACATGGTGGCGTACAGGATGCTCGGGTCCGACGGATCCAAGGCGATGTCGGCGCAGCCGGTCTCGTTGTCGACGAACAGCACCCGCTGCCAGGTCTTGCCACCGTCCCGGGTGCGGTACACGCCGCGCTGGGGATGCGCGTCCCAGAGGTGCCCGGTCGCCGCCACGAAGACCGTGTCGCCGTGCTTGGGGTCGATGGCGATGCGGGCGATGCGCTCGCAGCTGTCGAGCCCCATGCGCTGCCAGTTGTCCCCGCCGTCGGTGGTCTTGTAGATGCCGTCGCCCACCGAGACGCTGTTGCGCGTCCACGACTCGCCGGTGCCCACCCACACCGTCTTGGGCCTGGTCCGGTCGATGGCGATGGCGCCGATCGACTGGCAGTACTTGTCGAACACCGGAGCGAAGGTGGTGCCCCCGTCCGATGACTTCCACACCCCGCCGCCGGCCGAGCCCACGTACAGCGTCAGGCGCTGGCCCTGGATCGCGTCGATGGCGGCGATGCGGCCCGCCATCGCGGCCGGGCCGATCGAGCGGAGCTGCAGGCCCCCGAAGGTCTCGGAGTCGATCTTGATCTCCTCGCCCCGGCCCAAGACCGGGGACAGGAGCAGTCCCACGATCAGTGCTCCGGCGCGCGCGGCGTTGGTGATGCGATGCGACATGACGGTGGCTCCCGGTTTCGAGGACGATGCGGCGGAACGGTGCGGGGCCCAGCCCCGCGTCACTTCTTCTTCTTCTTCGAACCGGTCTTGGTCGAGTCCGCGGGGGCGGCCATCGGCTTGCCCGTCACGGCCGTGGTCTTGTCGGCGGTGACCGGCGTCTTCGGGTCGGCCGCGGCCTTCGCCGCGGGGGTGGCGGGCTGGGTCGAGTCGGCGGCCGCGGCAGCCGCGGGCATCACGAACAGGCTGTCCGAGATCTCCGGATCCGTCTCCACCTTCTCGATCACGATCTTCTGCCGCTGCGGCTGGCCCTTGGCGCCCTGCTCGACGGCGAACGGGATCATCAGGCCGTTCACCTCCTTGAAGTCGCTCATGTAGCTCTCGCTCTCGACCTCGGTCCCCCGTATCGTCCGCTTCGCCTCGGTCTTGATCTCGAGGTAGGTCTCGGCGTCCAAATAGACGTAGCGCACGTCGCCGCCCTTGAGCGTGACCTTGAGCTTGTAGGCGTCGGCGCCCTCGACCGGCTCCTTGCCGATCAGCTCGACCGTGTTCCCCTTGTCCTTGTAGTCCACCAGCGGCCCGTCCATGTCGGACTGCTCCTCGGCCTGCTTGGTGCCTTCGGCGTCCATGGCCTCGGGATCCTTCTTGCCGCTCATCGGCGACACCCCCCAGGCGTTCTTGCCATCGTAGGCCTGGATGCCCTGCATGCCCTGGAAGCTGAACTCCATGCGGAAGCTCTTGGGGCGCTTCTCGTACATGACGACCGGTATCTCGATGCCCTGCGAAAGCACCATCTTGCCGGTCATTCGCATGGACTTGACCGCCTTGATCTTGGCCAGCCCGCCTTTGGCCTCGAAGTGCTTGGCGAGCAGCTCGTCGACGGTCTGCGCCGATGCGATCGGCGCGAGCAACGCGAGCATGACGATCCCCATCAGCATCTTGCGCAACATGACATGGCTCCTTTTCGGGTTCGAGGCCGGGCGGTTCGCGCCGGCCGAAGGGTGTTCAACCGCGTGGCGCCTCACCCGCAGGACGGGTGCCGGCGCCTCGCATACGGGACTTCGGGGTGGACGGTTGCGCCATGCTAGGCGCGGCCGCGGCAGGGCGGCTTGGCGAAGCGACCGGCGCGGCATTTCGGGATTCCAACGGGCGGTCGGGACCGCGGGAACCGCGAGTTGTAGTAGATTCCCGCCGCCATGTCCACCGACGACGCGCCCCGGCTGCGCATGCCCGACCTGCGTTTCGTGGCCGTGGACGCACTCATCCCGCACGAGCACCACGACGAGCTGCGCTCGGGCCCGCTGGTCCAGCGCCTGCGCGAGCAGGGGGTGCTGCGCAACCCGCCGATCGTGGCCGCGTTGGCGCACGACGACCCGCGCTTCGTCATCCTCGACGGGGCCAACCGCGTCACCGCCGCCCAGTCCGCCGGACTGCCCCACCTGCTGGTCCAGGTGGTGCGCTACGAGGACCCGGGCGTGCGCCTCTCGACCTGGCACCACGCCCTGATCGACGTCACGGTGCCCGCCCTCGAGCGCCTGCTCGCCACGGTCCCGGGGCTCAGCGCGGCCGCGTGCGACCTGCGGCACGCGCTCGCCATGCTGGCGCGCCGCGAGGCCATCGCCTTCGTCAGCCACGGCAGCGGCCGCGCCCTCACGCTGCGCGGCGGCGACGACCTCAAGGGCCGCAACCTCGTGCTCAACGGCGTCGTCGCGTGCTACCGCGACCAGGTCCGCTTCCACCGCGTGGGCAACGATTCGCTCGTGGACGCCCAGGCCGACCATCCCGAGGTCACCGCCCTGGTCGTGTTCCCGCACTTCGAGCCGGCCGAGGTGCTGGAGCTGGCGACCAGCGGCTCGCGGTTGCCCGCGGGCATCACCCGCCACCTGGTCGCGTGGCGCGCGCTGCGCGTCAACGTCCCGCTCGACACGCTCGCCGACCCCGAGCGCACGCTGGCGGAGAAGAACCGCTGGCTCGACGAGTGGCTGCGCGAGAAGGTGCACCAGCGCCAGGTGCGCTTCTATCAGGAATCCACCGTGCTGTTCGACGAGTGAGCGGCGGCGCATGAAGGCCGTGGTGTTCGAGCGCTGCGGCGGCCCCGAGGTGCTGGAGCTGCGCGAGGTGCCCGACCCGCGCCCGCGGCCCGACGAGGTGGTGGTGCAGGTCAAGGCCTGCGGCATCAACCACCTCGACCTCTGGGTGCGCGCCGGCCTCCCTGGCCTCGACCCCGAGATGCCGCACATCCTCGGCAACGACGTGGTGGGCGTGGCGCTCGAGGTGGGCCCCGTAGCGCGGCACGTGAAGCCGGGCGACCGCGTGCTGGTGTGCCCCACCCTCTCGTGCGGGACGTGTGCCCGCTGCCACGCGGGCGACGACCACCTCTGCCGCCAGTACGACGTGCTCGGCCGGCGCCGCAACGGCGGCTACGCCGAGCAGGTCGCCGTGCCGGGGGTCAACTGCCTGCCCTACCCGGCCGAGCTCTCGTGGACCGACGCCGCGGCGGTGCCGCTGGTCTTCCTGACCGCCTGGCACATGCTGGTCGGCCGCGCGACGTTGAGGCCCGGCGAGACCTGCCTGG